>NZ_JRFU01000087.1 GCF_003122485.1 Eubacterium ramulus | reverse complement strand
AGTGATTCTGAGAAGAATATGTCAGCTTTCGCTGACCAGAATCACGCACTAAGTCTCACGTGCGTTCGACTTGAATATATAGAAACAATATGAGAAAGGAAAGAAGATGAATATTCGTTTTTATAATGCAAAAATCCTGACGTTAAATGAGCAGGAACAGTTTGAAATTATTCGTGGAGAACTCTGGGTAAATGGAGATTCCATCCGTTATGTGGGAGAGAGCAAAAAACCGGCGGAAATCTGTGCCGAATTGAAACTGGAGATGCCAGTATGGGAGCGTGAGATCGATGTAAAAGGCAATCTGCTGATGCCTGGATTTAAAAACGCCCATGCGCATACCTATATGACATTTTTACGTTCCTATGCGGACGATTTGCCGCTGCAGGAGTGGTTATATCAGATGTGCTTTCCGAAGGAGGACAAGCTGGATACCGAAAATATCCGTCCATTGGAAGTACTTGGTATCATGGAGTATCTGACCAGTGGTATCACCACAAGTTTTGATATGTGTTATTTCCCGCCGGTGTATGCACAGGTGGCAGCACAGTGTGGGTTCCGTGCAGTACAGGTATCCGGTGTCAACAGTTTTGGCGGAAGCGCAGCAGTGGTTGAGGAGAATTACCTGAAAGTCAATGAGACCAGTGATCTGACATCTTTCATGATCGGTTTCCATGCGGAATACACCACAAAAATGGATCTGATGAAAGAAATCGCAGATCTGGCGCACAAATACAAATCTCCGGTATTCCTGCACAATTCTGAGACACAGAACGAGGTGAAAGAGTGTCTGGAACGTTATGGTAAGACACCGACACAGCTGACAGAAGAACTTGGCATGTATGAGTATGGTGGCGGCGGATATCACTGTGTATATTTTGATGATAAAGATTTTGAAATCTTTAAGAAACGCCAGCTTACCGCAGTTACCTGTCCGGCTTCCAATCTGAAACTGGCAAGTGGAATCGCACCACTGAAACGGTTTGTAGAGGAAGGTATTCCGGTGGCGATCGGTACAGACGGACCGGCAAGTAACAACAGTCTGGATATGTTTAAGGAAATGTTTCTGGCAAGCGCACTTGCAAAGGTGCGTGAAATGGATGCGGAGTGCATCAGCGCGGACAAGATTTTATATATGGCAACCACAGGCGGCGCCCATGCTATGGGACTGGACAACTGTGACCGTCTGGCCGCAGGCAAGAAAGCGGATCTGATTATGATCGATCTGCAGCAGCCAAACATGCAGCCAGAGAATAACATCGTGAAAAATCTTGTATACAGCGGAAGCAAACAGAACGTGAAGCTGACCATGGTAAACGGAAAAATCCTGTATGAAGATCAGAAATTCTCTATCGGATTTGAGCCGGCTGATATTTATAAAGAAGCAAACCGCATTATTCGTTCTATGGAAGGATAAAATTTATGAAAGTAACATTATATACCGATGGCGCTGCCCGGGGAAACCCGGACGGACCGGGCGGATACGGAGCCGTTTTACAGTTTATTGATTCCACAGGCAAACTGCATGAACGCGAATTAAGTGCCGGATACCGCAAGACAACAAATAACCGCATGGAGCTGATGGCAGCAATCGTGGGACTGGAAGCTCTGGTAAAACCGTGTCAGGTGGAACTGTATTCTGATTCTAAGTATCTGACGGATGCCTTCAATCAGCACTGGATCGATGGATGGCTGAAACGCGGTTGGAAGAAATCAGACAAATCTCCGGTAAAAAACAAAGATCTGTGGAGCAGACTTTTGGCGGCGATGGAACCGCATCAGGTAACGTTTCACTGGGTGAAAGGGCATGACGGACATCCGGAGAATGAACGTTGTGACCGTCTTGCGACAACAGCGGCAGACGGTGGTGATCTGTTGGAGGATGAGATAACAGAATGAGAAAACAAATGAGTAACAGCGGTCTGTTTTTGTGCTTTACGGCACTGACAGGTGCTGTGATCGCCGGTCTGGTATGGCTGTATCTGAAAATTGCAAATGTAGGGATTACAGTCATCTGGGAAATGATTCCGGCATACATAGATTCCTGGTATTATACGATTCTGATGTGTCTGGCTGGCGGAGTGGTGATTGGACTGTTTCACAGGATATACGGACCGTATCCGGAGCAGATGGCAGATTCTGTGAAACGTGTCAAGGACACTGGAACTTATCCGTATCGAAAACTGCCGATGATCGTGGCAGCGTCCTTTCTGTCGTTATTTTTCGGCGGGGCGGTAGGACCGGAATCCGGTCTGGTTAGTCTCCTGCTTGGACTTTGCTGCTGGGCGATGGATCAGTTCGGACTGGCACGCTGGAAGATGAACACGCTGCTTGCCGGAAACCCTTATATTATGAATAAAGAACTGTTTCGGGTGATGGCGGCAGGACTATTTTTGCCACCGGATCAGATTGTATACGACAAAGGAAAAATTGAATGGAAGCGGAAAGAGCAGGTCGCAGCAGGTGTGACGGCAGGTCTGACCGGACTTGCAGTATATGAACTGTTGAATTTGATTTTTGGCAGATGTCTGTCTGTACCACATTTGCAGGGCGGTGTACTGCTGTTGAGAGATAAAGTGGCGGTTGTTCTTCTGATCATTGTGGGGATTGCCGCAGGTTATCTGTTCCTGATCTTTCAGAAAATCAGTAACTGGTTTTTTGGAAAAATGCGGGAGAAAAATCTGGCAGTTTTAAATGCGGTACTTGGTGGATTGATTCTTGGGTTGATCGGAACGGCACTTCCGATGACTATGTTTTCTGGCGGCAGTGATATTCAGACTATGCAGTATGAATATCTGAAATTTACACCGTATCTGTTGATCGTAATCGGTGTGGTGAAGCTGTTTTTGACAAATGTCTGCATTGCTTCCGGCTGGAGAGGCGGACATTTTTTTCCAATGCTTTTCAGTGGACTGAGCATCGGATATGGATTTGCAGCAATTTTTCATACGAATGAGATCGTCAGTGTGGTGCTGGTGACAGGCGCACTGTTGGGAACTGTATTGCAGCAGCCGCTTGGGGCGTTGGCACTTTCACTAATTTTCTTCCCGATGAAAAATCTGGGCTGGATGATTCTGGCGTCCATGGTAGGTGGATGTGTGCCGATTCCGGTGTCGCTTCGCACAAATCCGGAGAACAAAGGCTTTGTATACAATATGATACATATGAAAAAACGTGGAAAGTTTTTGCCTGGTAAGGAGTAAGTACTTTAATTAAGTCAAACTTAGGTGGAGTTTAGTATATGATTTCGACTAGCATAAGTTACCTGTTTTTTCAAAACTAATATGCATTTTTCCAGAGTAATTATTTTAGCCTGAATTGGAAATGAGATAAAATAATGCATCGCTTTACAAGGAAGAAATGCTATGATATTATGATAAGAGTGTGTAATTGAACTGTTTTCAGTGATTGCATAAATGAATTAGATATTCAAAATAAACACATAGATGGAGGAACACGAGAGTGAAAAAGTATGGTGTAAATGAATTACGAAGAATGTATCTTGACTTTTTCAAAAGCAAAGATCATCTTGTTATGAAAAGTTTTTCGCTGATCCCGCATAATGACAACAGTCTGTTGCTGATCAATGCAGGAATGGCACCGTTAAAACCTTATTTTACAGGAGCAGAGATTCCGCCGAAGCGCAGAGTTTCCACCTGTCAGAAATGTATCCGTACCGGTGATATCGAAAACGTAGGAAAGACAGCACGTCATCTGACCTTTTTCGAGATGCTTGGTAACTTTTCTTTTGGCGATTATTTCAAACATGAAGCAATCGCATGGTCCTGGGAATTTTTAACAAAAGTTCTGGAGTTAGATCCGGAGCGCCTGTATCCGTCTATTTACGGAGAGGATGAGGAAGCATTTGAAATCTGGACAAAAGAGGTCGGTGTACCGGCAGAGAAGATCACACGCTTTTACCGTGATGAAAACGGGGAGTGCGATAACTTTTGGGAGCATGGCGCAGGTCCTTGCGGTCCATGTTCTGAGATTTACTATGACCGTGGAGAGAAATATGGCTGTGGCAGCCCGGACTGTAAAGTAGGCTGTGACTGTGATCGTTTTATGGAAGTATGGAACAACGTATTTACACAGTTCAACGGTGATGGAAAAGGAAATTACGAAGAATTAGAAAATAAAAATATCGATACCGGTATGGGATTGGAACGTCTGGCTGTTGTTATGCAGGATGTAGATTCCGTATTTGATATTGATACAATGAAAGCAATCCGTGATAAAGTATGTGAAATGTCTCACAAAACTTACCAGACAGATGCACTGGATGACGTATCTATCCGTCTGATCACAGATCATATCCGTTCTGCTACATTCATGGTATCTGATGGTATCATGCCGACCAACGAGGGAAGAGGCTATGTACTTCGTCGTCTGATCCGTCGTGCGGCAAGACATGGTAAAATGCTTGGTATCGACGGACTGTTCCTGGCAGAACTGAGCAAAACTGTTATCAACGAGAGCAAAGACGGTTATCCGGAACTGGAAGAGAAAAAAGAATTCATTTTCCGTGTACTGACACAGGAAGAGGAAAAATTTAATAAAACTATCGATCAGGGACTTGCAATCCTGGCTGACATGCAGGCAGAGATGGAAAAAGAAGGGAAGAAAGTTCTTTCCGGAGAAGATGCATTCCGTCTGTATGACACTTACGGATTTCCGGTAGATCTGACCGAAGAAATCCTGGAAGAAAAAGGCTTTACCATTGATCAGGAAGGCTTTGAGGCAGCCATGGAAGAACAGCGTACCAAAGCACGTAACGCACGAAAAGTAACAAACTATATGGGTGCAGATGCAACTGTGTATGATGCCATCGATCCGTCTGTTACAACAACATTTATCGGATATGACCGTTTCCGCCATGATTCAGAGGTAACCGTTCTGACCAGTGAGACAGAGATCGTAGAAGCACTGACTGATGGTGAAGCAGGTACCATTTTTGTAAAGGAGACTCCATTTTATGCAACTATGGGTGGACAGACCGCTGATACCGGTTATATCCGTACTGCAGAGGGTGAGTTCCGTGTAGAAGATACTGTAAAAATGCTTGGCGGTAAAGTCGGACACATTGGCCGTGTGACAAAAGGTATGATCAAAGTCGGTGATACAGTTACTCTGGAAGTAGATGCAAAAAGACGTTCTCTGATCGCAAAGAACCACAGTGCAACTCACTTACTGCAGAAAGCCCTGCGTAACGTACTTGGTTCTCATGTAGAGCAGAAAGGTTCTGATGTAAATCCGGATCGTCTGCGTTTTGACTTCTCTCATTTTTCTGCTATGACAGAGGAAGAGTTAAAACAGGTTGAGACCATCGTAAATGAGAAGATCGCAGAGGCACTTCCGGTTGAGACAAGCATCATGAGTCTGGAAGAAGCAAAGAAAACAGGTGCGATGGCACTGTTTGGTGAGAAATACGGTGATTCCGTCCGTGTGGTAAAAATGGGTGACTTTTCTACCGAACTCTGTGGTGGTACTCATGTTGCAAATACTAGCGAGATTTCCGCATTCAAGATCGTGTCTGAGTCCGGTATCGCAGCAGGT
The DNA here is from genome assembly GCF_003122485.1 of Eubacterium ramulus. Classification (GTDB taxonomy): domain Bacteria; phylum Bacillota; class Clostridia; order Lachnospirales; family Lachnospiraceae; genus Eubacterium_I; species Eubacterium_I ramulus_A. Next base: position 640 of record NZ_JRFU01000087.1, on the reverse strand, counting down.
GTAAGACGTATCGAGGCACTGACTTCTGATGCATTATATGCTTACTATGACAAACTTGAGGAGATCATCAACGAGGCAGCAGCATTACTGAAAACAAATGCAGCAGGTCTGACAGAAAAGATCACTCATCTTCAGGCAGAAGTGAAAGAACTTCACAGCGAGAACGAGTCCTTAAAGAGCAAAGCTGCTCAGGATGCACTTGGCGATGTTATGGATCGCGTAGAAGAAGTAAACGGTGTGAAACTTCTGGCAAGCGCACTGGAGAACGTTGATATGAACGGACTTCGTGATCTGGGCGATCAGTTAAAAGAGAAACTTGGTGAGGGTGTTGTTGTTCTGGCATCTGCGAACGAAGGAAAAGTAAGTCTGGTAGCTATGGCAACTGGCGGCGCAATGAAACAGGGTGCACATGCAGGTAATCTGATCAAAGCAATTGCTGCAAAAGTTGGCGGTGGCGGCGGCGGACGTCCGAATATGGCTCAGGCGGGTGGAAAGAATCCGGCAGGAATCCCGGATGCGATCGCAGCAGCAAAAGAAGCACTGGCAGGCCAGATTAAATAATAAGATAATTTGTCTCAGTCGAGAAGACTTCCACTTCTGCAAGTGGTGAGTAATAACAAGTCTTTCTCAGTGGGAGTAC
>NZ_JRFU01000086.1 GCF_003122485.1 Eubacterium ramulus | reverse complement strand
CCTGCAGGCTAAGACGCCTTGCAGGGATACTTTTTCAGGATTTTTTCGTTTAAGTTACAGTGTGAATCAACACGAAATGATTGGCTTAATATAAAAAAACAGGAAGTTAATGAAAATATTGAATTTAAATGTTAAGAGAATGTATAAGAACCAGAGATAGGAATAAAAGTGTAAGTTTTTTTTGTTCTAAGATGAACTGTAATACATATATTAGACTATGGCAATTAACAAAATGGATGGCATAAGGTATAAAGAAAACCTGGAATAAATTTTTGAAAAAATTGCCGAATGGAGTGATGCGATGGAGCAGATTTTGAGGTTATTTTCCATAAGAATCAGGGAGTGTTTTTTGCAGGCGAATATTTTTGAAATGTTTGCCGGAGAACTGGAGGAAATTCGGGTACGGGTGAATCAACCGATAGAACTGGTCACTGCAAGAGGAGCGTATTTTTTGAAGAATGATACGTTGGTAAGCTTTCCGGACAGGCAGTGCCTATCGGTAACTGTAGAAGATCTGCGGCAGATGAGTACGCTGATGTCACAGTATTCGCTTTATGCTTACGAGGAGGAAGTTCGGCAGGGATTTTTGACAGTGGAAGGGGGACATCGAATCGGTGTGTGCGGTCAGGTGACGCAGAAAGCAGGGACAATCGGTAGGATTTATCCAATTTTATACTTGAACATCCGTATTGCCAGAGAGCGAAAAGGATGCGGAAAAACGGTGTACGAGCAGTTATGGAAGCATGGGGAACCGGAAAATACGCTTGTGCTATCTGCACCGGGAACTGGAAAAACAACGTTTTTACGGGATCTGATTCGACTGTTTTCAAATGGAGATGAAATACATCCCGGGAAACGGATTGGACTGGTGGATGAGCGTTCAGAGATTGCCGGATGTTTACACGGGATTCCACAAAATGATGTTGGAATAAGGACAGATGTATTGGATGGATGTCCGAAAGTGGAAGGAATGATGCTGTTGGTGCGTAGTATGGCACCAGAAATTTTGGCTGTGGATGAGATTGGTGGAGTGGAAGATTTTTTCGCCATGCAATATGCCCTGCGGTGTGGATGTCATTTGCTGGCAACGGTACATGCGGGAAGTCTGGAGGAACTGTTTCAAAAGCCCGGGTGGGACAAGTGTAGGGATGAGCGGATGTTTGGAAAATATGTGGTTATTTCGAAGGAAGATGGAAAGAGAAGGTATCAGGTGAAAACAGCAGGAAAAGAGGATGTATGTTTTTAAAATTGACGGGAAGTGTCTGTGTGTTGGTGGCTTGCGTCGGATTTGTCAGGGAGATACTTCGCACAGGAAATTTACATAGAAAAATGCTGGAATCGTTAATTGAAATGACTGAATTACTGGCAGCGGAGATCCGATATGAACGGCTTCCCATTCAGGATGCATTGTTGCAGGTGCAAAAGAAAGTGCGACCGGAGATTTCTATTGTGTTGCTACATATTGTAGAGCAGATGAAAAAGGGAAGTGGGACAGAATTTGTGACAATCTGGGAGCAGGCGTTTCGTGAAGCGCAGAAAGATTTGTTTTTGAAATCGGAGGAGTTGGACGAGGTCTGTCGGATTGGAAAACATCTGGGATTTTTGGATCAGACGCAGCAGGAACAACATTTGAAGGGATGTGCAAAGCGGTTGCAGCGGATGCAGGAACAGGTGCAGAAAGAGTTGGAGGAGAAGAAACGTATTTACCGTTATCTTGGGATGGCAGCTGGAATCTTTGTGATATTGGTTCTGGTCTGACAAGATAGTATGTTGGAATAGTTACTATGTGATGAAGGGTGAAGGAAAATTAGGTTGATTGAGAATTATAACAAGTTAATGCAGAAGAGAAGATACAAGGAAAAATTAGGTTACATACGGGAAAAGGGATTTTGCGGTGGATGAGGTTACAGGAGGACATGTATGGATGTCAATTTGTTGTTTAAAATAGCGGCGGTGGGGATTCTGGTTACGGTGATTGGACAGGTTTTAAAACACAGCGGCAGAGAGGAACACGCATTTCTGGTCAGTCTGACGGGATTGGTGATTGTATTGTTTTGGATTGTACCCTATATTTATGACCTGTTTGATAAGATTAAAAATTTATTTTCATTATAAAACAAGATTGAGAAGGAAGGGAGCATACGGTGGGAATCATTCAGATTTCGATGCTTGGTATTGGAGCGGTAGTTCTTGCATTGCTGTTGAAACAGCAGAAAAGTGAATATGCTCTGTATCTGAGTCTGGCCGCTGTTATTCTGATCCTGATTTTCAGTATGAACCGGCTGCAGGTGGTAATGGAAACGATTCAGAAGATAGAACAGTATACCGGGATTGATGCAGCGATGCTGAAAATTCTGGTGAAGCTGATGGGGATTACTTATGTGGCAGAGTTCGCTTCTGGTATTTGCAAAGATGCTGGATTTTCTGCAATTGGAAGTCAGATTGAAATGTTTGCGAAGTTCTCAATTATGGCGGTAAGCGTGCCAGTGTTACTGACACTGTTGGAAACAATTGAGGGACTGTTGGGAGCGTAAAAGTGTGGAAGAAAATGAAAGATTATTGAGGCATGATAGATTTTGGAAGGATTGAGATTAAGTGAGATGAAAAGTATTTGAAATAATATAGGCAATGTTGGGAGAAGATATAGAACGATAGATGGGCATGGATGGAATGAAAAATAAGTGTGCTGTGGGGATATATAAAATTGAAAAAAAGAATGTCGATGCGATAGATCAAAGAGAACGGCGAATGGAGAAAATGCGATTGCTTTTGATACACGTTGTACTGTTGAGTGTTTTGCTTGTTGGGGGAAGTATTGGGGCGAAACCGGTGCAGGCGGCGGAAGCAAATCCTGTGGACATAGAGAATGCCCAAATCATTCACAAAAATGATAGTTATCTTGCAAAAGTACCAAAGGTACAAATTGATAAGATTTCCTATAAAGCAGGAACTGATGATGTAGGAACATCGGACAGCGATAGCATGCAGCAGGATTTATTATCTGATTTACCTTTATCGGATATTCAGGATGTGTTGCAGGAGAATACCGGCACAGAAAATATATATTTCCGGGAACTTGTGAAAAGCCTGATGCTGGCAGATGCAAATACAGACAAGCAGGAACTGTTTCGTCAGATTTTACGCAGTGCATTTGGAGATGTGGAAGAAGGTAGACAGGTGTTTGTTCAGATTTTGCTTCTGACGGCGGCCTGTGCGTTTTTGCAGAATTTTATCAATGTATTTGAGAACAGTCAGATTTCAAAAACGGGATTTTATCTGTATTTTTTGCTGTTAATGGGATTGCTGCTGCGGTCGTATCTGCTGATTCATGGCATTTTGGAGGGCGTACTGGATCAGGTGATCAGTTTTATGGAAGCATTGCTTCCGGCATTTTGCATGACGATGGTGTTTTGCAGTCAGCAAGTGGCAGCGGTAGGGTTTTATCAGTTGTCTCTGATTGTGATTTATTTGATCGAGCGTGTGCTGTTGTATGTGGTGATCCCGGCGATTCATGTGTATGTGGTGTTACAGATGTTGAACTGTATGACGGCGGGAAAGCTGATTTCACGAATGACGGCGTTATTGAAGCGGGGATTGATTTGGGTGATGCGTCTGTTGCTGGCGGGAGTGACCGGCATGAATGTGATCGAGCGGATGATCGCTCCGTCTGTGGACAATCTGAAAAAAATGTCTGTGACGCAGACCATCAGCATGATACCGGGACTGGGAAATACAGCGCAGGCAGTTGGAAATATTTTTTTTGGCTCCGCGGCAGTAATACGAAACGGAATCGGAACAGCGGCGATGATTGTGTTATTGTGTCTGGCGATTGGACCACTGCTAAAAATGCTGATATTTTCGGTGTTCTATAAGATGGCGGGCGCACTTGCGGAACCGTTTTCGGATAAACGGATCTGTGGATGTATTGACTGTGTGGGAGATGGCGCATTATTGCTGTTTCGCGCATTGGGAACAGGAATTTTATTGTGCATGATTACGATAGCGGTGGTGGTGACGGCGACGGTATGACAGAGTTATTGGAATGGGTAAAACGAATGATCTTTCTGGGGATTTTCCTGACAATTTTGCTGCAGGTGCTTCCTAACGGAACGTATCGGAAATATGTGCGCTTTTTTGCGGGAATGGTGTTTGTACTTACTATTGTGAGTCCGCTTTTTTCGATTTTGGGGCAGAAAAACTGGGAGCAGACATTAGAGCGGGAACTTTTACAGGAGGATGTGTTACAGAGCGGTCAGCTTGATTTCTCTTATATGGAACGGCAGCAGCAGGCTTATTATGAGGTGCAAACGAAGGATGCGGTGGCGCAGATGATAGAAAAACTGGGGGAGATGAATGGCTGTCCGGTGCAGCAGGTTGAGGTAAATTTGTCAGAGGATGACGGTTCGATTCTTCAGGTAAAAGTGTGGACGGCGGTTACTAGTGAACAGAGCAGGCAGCGTATGCAGGAGGAGACGGCGCAGGCGTGTGGCATATCTGCGGATCAGGTGGAGGTGTATGAGGCATAATGGATCTGAAAGAGTTCCTGCGGGAGAAAAAATGGAAAAAGATGAAAAAGGATCAGTGGCTGATCTTATTTCTGGCAGGGGTGCTGCTTTTGGTTGTTGCCATGCCCACTGGAAAGAGCAGTTCGAAAACTGTAAAGCAGCAAAATGCACAAACAGAAATTGCGCAGACAAATGGAACCGGATCGGGGGAATCCGATTATGAGAAAACACTGGAAACACGTCTGGCGCAGATTTTAGAGGGGATGGAAGGTGTCGGAAATGTGCAGGTGATGATCACGTTTCAGGATCAGGGAGAGTCTGTGGTGGAAAAGGATGTGACAATGCGGCAGGATGCTGGCACGGGGAGTTCCGGGCAGAATTCTTCTGGTGGAACAACGGGAAGCGCAGGAACATCAGGGGTGGAAAATTTCGGCAGTCGGGAAAGTAGTGAATCGACTGTTTTTTCACAATCAGACGGGGATGAAACACCATTTGTAAATAAAGAAATATTGCCGAAGATTGATGGAGTTTTGATCGTGGCAGAGGGAGGTGCGGATGCAAGCGTCAGAAAAAATATTTCTGAGGCGGTGGAGGCATTATTTGGACTGGATGCACATAAAATAAAGATAGTTAAAATGAAAACGAAGGGAGATTCCAATTGAAAAAGATATTTCGGAAAAATCAGATTATTATTACCGCACTGGCTCTGATGATCGCTGTGGCAGGCTACATCAGCTATACGAAGACAAACGTGGCGGAAAATGAAGCGATTCAGACCGCAGGTGACAATGTGGACAATACATATGATATTTCTGAGGGTGATCAGATTGGAGAGATTTTTACGGATACGGAGGATAATACCCAGGCTGCCAGTGCGGCAGATGCACAGTCAGAAGATGGATCAGATCAGGCGAATCAGAGCACGCAAAACGATACGGATCAGGGGAATCCCGAAGATGTGCAGAACCCAGGGGAAACAGTACAGACTTCCGCAGACGCACAGGGACTGGCGTTTGCAGCAGATGTGAAACTGGATCGGGAGCAGGTGCGTTCCAAAAATAAAGAAACATTACTGGAGATTATCAATAATACATCCATTGCAGAGGCACAGAAACAGGATGCTATTGATTCTATGATTCAAATGACGGATGTGGCAGAACGGGAAAATGCGGCAGAAATTTTGCTGGAAGCAAAGGGATTTTCGGACGTAGTAGTCAGCATTACGGATAATGAAGCGGATGTGGTGTTGAATATGGGAGATGTCACGGATGCGAAACGGGCGCAGGTGGAAGATATTGTAAAAAGAAAAACCGGAATCTCAGCGGAAAATATCGTGATCACGCCATTGAGCCAGTGATATAAAAAATTGCCTTAATGAGAGTGATTGATGAACAGAAAATAGGAGAATGTGCTATACTGTAGACAAATGGATATTCGAAGAAAAACAGATTTTTTCGGGTAACAGGATAAAAAACGCAGACAAGGAGGAACAGCAGATGAAACGTGTATTTTTAATTGTTCTGGACAGTTTTGGTATTGGTGAGATGCCGGATGCGGCAAAGTATGGCGATGAAGGCAGCAACACCCTTGGAACCGTGGCAAAGAGCCCGGAATTTTCCATGCCGAATATGGAAAAACTGGGATTATTCAATATTGATGGTGTGACGGCGAAAACACCGTATGCAGCACCGGAAGGTGTATTTGCAAGGATGACAGAGCAATCAGCAGGTAAGGATACGACTACCGGACATTGGGAGATTGCCGGATTGATTTCCAAAAAGCCGATGCCGACTTTCCCGAATGGATTTCCACAGGAAATGCTGGATGAATTTTCAAAGGCTGTTGGACGCAAAGTGCTGTGCAACAAACCGTATTCCGGCACACAGGTCATTCAGGATTATGGCGATGAGCATAGGAAAACAGGTGCGCTGATCGTTTATACATCCGCTGATTCTGTGTTCCAGATTGCAGCGCATGAAGATGTAGTTCCGGTGGAAGAACTGTACCGTGACTGCGAGATCGCGCGTCAGATGCTGCAGGGAGATCTGGGAGTAGGCAGAGTCATTGCACGGCCGTTTATCGGTACTTCCGGAAACTATACAAGAACGTCCAGACGGCATGATTTTTCACTGGAACCGCCGCAGGATACGATGCTGGATGTTTTAAAAGAGGCAGAGTATGATGTGATCGGTGTTGGCAAGATTAATGATATTTTTGCCGGAAAAGGCATTACAGAGTTTGTGCGGACGCAGGATAATGCAGATGGCATTGAAAAGACATTAGAGTATATGGAACGCGATTTTAACGGATTATGCTTTGTAAATCTGGTGGATTTTGATATGCTCTATGGACATCGAAATGATGTGTCTGGTTATGCAAAGGCGCTGACCTATTTTGACCAGCAGCTTCCGAAAATTTTGTCTGCCATGGAGCCGGAGGATGTGCTGATGATCACAGCGGATCACGGCTGCGATCCGGGAACACCTTCCACTGACCATTCCAGAGAGTACACTCCATTTATAATGTATGGAAAAAATCTACCACATGGTAAAAATATGGGAACCCGAGGCAGTTTTTCTGATATCGGAGCAACCGTGCTGGATTATTTTGGACTGTCATGGAATATTGCGGGAGAAAGTATGTTGTAAAAGCCATTCGGTTGGCTCTTGACAGATGTTTTTCCCTTTATTACAATAGATAAGATTGAGTATCGATTAGAAATAATATATTTAAAAATCTTGCTATGAAAGATAAGATAAACACAAGTTGGAGGGCTAAATTTGGCTGATTTACACAAAGAAATAGAAAAAAGAAGGACATTCGCGATTATTTCCCATCCGGATGCCGGAAAGACAACACTGACAGAGAAATTTCTGTTATACGGAGGTGCGATCAACCTTGCAGGTTCCGTAAAGGGAAAAGCAACCGCGCGCCATGCAGTTTCCGACTGGATGGAAATTGAGAAACAGAGAGGTATTTCCGTTACATCATCTGTACTGCAGTTTGAGTATGACGGATTTTGCATCAACATTCTGGATACACCGGGACATCAGGACTTCTCCGAGGATACTTACCGTACCCTGATGGCAGCAGATTCGGCGGTTATGGTTATTGATGGTTCCAAAGGTGTAGAGGCTCAGACACGTAAGCTGTTTAAAGTATGCGTGATGCGCCATATCCCGATTTTTACATTTATTAATAAGATGGATAGAGATTCCAACGATCCCTTTGATTTGTTAGATGAGATAGAGAAAGAGCTTGGAATTGCAACCTGCCCGATCAACTGGCCGATCGGTTCCGGTAAAAATTTCAAAGGTGTCTATGATCGAAATACAAAGAAAGTTATGACATTCTCTGATACATTAAAAGGAACCAAAGAGGGCGAGGAAAAAGAGTTTGATCTGGATTCTGAGGAATTGCTGGCAGAAATCGGGGAAGACTATAAAGAACAGTTAGAGGAAGAAATCGAGCTGTTAGATGGCGCCAGCGCTGAGTTTGACATGGATCTGGTATCCAAAGGACAGCTGTCACCGGTATTTTTCGGATCTGCGCTGACCAACTTTGGTGTGGAGACATTTTTGCAGCATTTCCTGCAGATGACCACTTCACCATTGCCGAGAATGTCAAACAAAGGCGAGATCGATCCGTTTTCCGAAGATTTCAGTGCGTTTGTATTTAAAATTCAGGCAAATATGAACAAAGCGCACCGTGACAGAATCGCATTCATGCGTATCTGTTCCGGACAGTTTAAGGCAGGCATGGAAGTATTCCATGTGCAGGGCAACAAGCAGTTGAAACTTTCCCAGCCGCAGCAGCTGATGGCGCAGGAGCGTAAAATCGTAGAGGAAGCGTATGCCGGAGATATTATCGGAGTGTTCGATCCGGGTATTTTCTCTATCGGAGATACACTGACCACTGCAAAAGATAAATTCGCTTTTGAGGGAATCCCGACTTTCGCGCCGGAGCATTTCGCAAGAGTGCGTCAGTTAGATACCATGAAACGTAAACAGTTCGTCAAAGGTATTTCCCAGATCGCGCAGGAAGGTGCGATTCAGATCTTCCAGGAGTACAATACCGGTATGGAGGAGATCATCGTCGGCGTTGTCGGTGTCCTGCAGTTTGATGTATTGAAGTTCCGTCTGGAAAATGAATATAATGTAGAGATTCGTCTGGAGAATCTGCCGTATGAGCACATTCGCTGGATTGAAAATAAGGATATTGACCTGGATCACTTAAGTGGTACTTCTGATATGAAGAAGATCAAAGATCTGAAGGGCAATCCATTATTACTCTTTGTAAATGCATGGAGTGTTGGCATGACACTGGATCGAAACGAAGGTCTGGTTCTGTCTGAGTTTGGTACTAATTAATTTGCTTTCGGAAATGCATAGATAAAATGTTGTGAACCGGAAGTGGTTTTGCAGTAATGATATGCTTTTTGTATATGGAAATACTGCTTTATTTACGGAGGAAAATAAAATGGAAATTCTGGAAGTTACAGTTGAAAATTTTGACGAGAAAGTATTAAACAGTGAGAAACCGGTAATGCTTGATTTCTGGGCAACCTGGTGTGGACCATGCCAGATGCAGGCTCCGATCTTCCACACATTTGCTGAGAAAAATGCAGATACTGCAGTATTTGGCAAAGTAAACGTGGACGAGCAGATGGAACTTGCGCGTGAGTTTGAGGTAGCAAGCATACCGACCATCCTTGTGATCAAAAACGGTGAGGTTGCTTACCGCGCGGTTGGATTACAGACTGAGGATGAACTGCAGAAAGCACTTGCATAGGAAAAATACATTGAAAAAAATTGCTGTCCGGTGTTATGCCGGACAGTTTTTCGTTATACACAATATAAAAAACAGAGATAGTAAAAGGCCGATTTTTTCTAAGTGACAGGAACCCGGCAGAATGTTATAATCGGGATTGACTTTTGAAGGTATTTATAATATGATAGGAACAGACGCGAACAAATGTTCACTTTTGAATAAAAATAGACAGGAAATGAATGCGAGCAATGTTCATGAGCAGATGTAAGTATGAGTGTGATGGATGATCAGTCAGGAACGATTATTTGCAGCTGATGACAAATTTTTCGAAGAAATGTAACAGGAACGCAGGCTGTTCAGATAAGGAGAGAAACGAAAGTATGGCAAAAAATGATAAAATGGAAGTTCAGAAAGAAGCAAAATTAAAAGCGCTGGACGAAGCAATCGCGCATATTGAGAAGCAGTATGGTAAAGGATCTGTTATGAAACTGGGAGATCCGAGCGTACATATGAATGTGGAGACTGTTCCGACCGGATGCTTAAGCCTTGATATCGCGCTGGGACTTGGCGGTGTGCCAAGAGGACGTATCATTGAGGTGTACGGACCGGAATCCAGTGGTAAGACTACCGTAGCGTTACATATGGTAGCTGAGGTACAGAAACGCGGAGGTATCGCAGGATTTATTGATGCAGAGCATGCCCTTGATCCGGCTTATGCGAAGAATATCGGTGTAGACATTGATAATCTTTATATTTCCCAGCCGGATAACGGTGAGCAGGCTCTTGAGATCACAGAGACTATGGTTCGTTCTGGTGCAGTGGATATCGTGATCGTGGACTCTGTTGCGGCATTGGTTCCGAAGGCAGAAATCGAGGGTGATATGGGTGATTCACACGTAGGTCTGCAGGCACGTCTGATGTCACAGGCTCTGCGTAAACTGACGGCTGTAATCAGCAAATCAAACTGTATCGTTATTTTTATCAACCAGTTGCGTGAGAAAGTTGGTGTTATGTTCGGAAATCCAGAGGTAACAACCGGTGGACGTGCGTTGAAATTCTATTCATCCATCCGTCTGGATGTACGTCGCGTAGAGGCTTTAAAACAGGCTGGTGAGATCCTTGGAAACCATACACGTATCAAAGTTGTTAAGAATAAGATTGCTCCGCCATTCAAAGAGGCTGAGTTTGATATCGTATTCGGACAGGGAATCTCCAGAGAGGGCGATATCCTTGATCTGGCGGCAAATACAGACGTGGTCAATAAATCAGGTGCATGGTATGCATACAACGGCGAGAAAATCGGCCAGGGACGTGAGAACGCCAAGAAATTCCTGAAAGAGAATCCGGAGATCTGCCAGGAAATCGAAGCAAAAGTACGTGCGTACTATCATCTGGATGGTGAAGGCGAAGAAACGGCAGAAGGAGCCGGTGCAGATGCTTTTGTGGAAGCTGCTGCACAGACTGACGCAGAATAATGCAGATACAGGAGATTATCAGAGGGAAAAAAGGAAAGCTTACCATTCGACTGGAGGGAGGGCTTTCCTTTCCCATTTATGAAAAAGAAGCGGCAAAATATCGCATGACAGAGGGAGGCACGCTGTCTGACCAGGAATGGAATGAAATCTGTACGGAGATTTTGGAAAAACGTGCAAAGCGCCGAGCTCTGTATATTTTGCAGAGAATGGAACGGACGGAGTATCAACTGCGTCAGAAGTTGCAGGAGAACGGTTATCCGGAGGAAATCGTGCAGTGTGCTATTGATTATGTGAAGTCTTTCCATTATGTAGATGATTATCGTTATGCCTGTACATACATCCGATATCATCAGACGGAGAAGAGCCGGCTGCAGTTAAAAATGAAGCTGTATGAGCGCGGTGTCGCGTCAGATCTGATCGAACAGGCGCTGGAAGACGAATATTCCGGCGAGGAAGAACAGCTGATCGACCGTTTGCTGGAAAAGAAGCATTATGATGCGGAAACGATGGATCAGAAAGAAAAACAGCGGATTTATCAGTATCTGATGCGCAGAGGTTTTCGGCCTGAGACTATCCGGCATCGAATGGGGATCTGATCGAATGAGGGAAGTTTGCGGATTTTGTTACTTTATAATGGACAAAGTCGGAAATTTACGTATATCGGTGTATATAAGTGCTTTTGGGTGAATTATTTACCTGAAATGAAAAGGATTTTTGTGTCGAAACGGTTATGGATTGTATACAGTTTAGTGCCCTGGTTAGTATTATTTGCTTGACAGAAAGCACAAAAAAGTATAAAATTTAATAGTTGTAATTTATGACATAATACCAGATATAAATTGTTATATGTACAATGAAAATTAAATAAGGAGGTGCTCCTGTGGCGCAGATTATCATTGCGGTGGTAATTACTGCTGTAGTTGCAATCTTGCTTACTTACGTAGCATCTAATGCACATTTCAAGAAAGTCTCTGATGAGAAAATCGGAAGTGCAGAGGATCGTGCGAGAGCAATTATTGATGAAGCTGTGAAATCTGCTGAGACGAAGAAACGTGAGGCTTTACTTGAAGTCAAGGAAGAGTCCATCAAGACAAAGAACGAACTTGACAAAGAGATTAAAGACCGCAGATCTGAGATTCAGCGTAATGAGCGTCGTGTAGAACAGAAAGAGGCTAATCTGGATAAAAAACTGGAAGCTATCGAGCGACGTGAGCAGAGCTTTGCGGTAAAAGAAGAAGAGATTAAGCGACAGAAAGCAGAAGTTGCCAAGCTGAATGAAGAACGCATACAGGAACTGGAGCGAATTTCAGGACTCACCTCTGAACAGGCAAAAGAATATCTCCTGAAAACAGTTGAAGAAGATGTGAAACTGGATACTGCAAAGTTGATCAAGGAAATGGAGCATCAGGCAAAGGAAGAGGCTGGAAAGAAAGCAAAAGAATACGTAGTAAATGCGATTCAGAAATGCGCAGCCGATCATGTTGCCGAAACTACAATTTCTGTTGTGCAGCTTCCAAATGATGAGATGAAAGGACGTATCATTGGTCGTGAGGGACGTAACATCCGTACTCTTGAGACTATGACAGGTGTAGATCTGATCATCGATGATACACCGGAAGCAGTTATCCTGTCCGGTTTCGATCCAATCCGTCGTGAGGTGGCACGTATCGCTCTTGAGAAGCTGATCGTAGATGGACGTATCCATCCGGCCAGAATCGAAGAGATGGTAGAGAAAGCACAGAAAGAAGTAGAGAGTATGATCCGTGAGGAAGGTGAGGCCGCTACACTTGAAGTAGGTGTACATGGCATTCATCCGGAACTGGTACGTCTCCTTGGACGTATGAAATTCCGTACCAGCTATGGTCAGAATGCATTAAAACATTCCATCGAAGTAGCACAGTTAAGTGGACTGCTTGCTGCAGAGATCGGTGTGGATGTCAGAGTTGCCAGACGTGCAGGTCTTCTGCATGATATCGGTAAATCTGTTGACCACGAGATGGAAGGTTCTCACATCCAGTTGGGCGTTGAGCTTTGTAGAAAGTTCAAAGAGTCCCCTACCGTTATCAATGCAGTAGAAGCTCATCATGGCGATGTTGAGCCGGAGAGCTTGATCGCATGTCTGGTACAGGCTGCAGATACGATTTCCGCAGCAAGACCGGGTGCACGTAGAGAGACACTGGAAACATATTCAAACAGATTAAAGAAACTGGAAGATATCACAAACAGTTTCAAGGGAGTAGACAAATCTTTTGCAGTTCAGGCGGGCAGAGAAGTTCGTATTATGGTTGTACCTGAGCAGATCAGTGATGCAGATATGGTACTTCTGGCTAGAGACGTTTCAAAACAGATTGAAGCTGAATTGGAATATCCGGGTCAGATTAAGGTAAATGTTATTCGTGAAAGCCGAGTAACAGATTACGCAAAATAAGTATCATAGACCATAATCAGACAGTTCGTATGATGAAAATGAGTTTAAAGACCTGTAAGTCTTCGAAAGAAGATTTGCAGGTCTTTTTTGCGCGCAAAATAAGATGTTTTTGGCGGTTATCTCAGTCGAGAAGACTCCCACTTCTGCAAGTGGTGAGTAATAACAAGTCTTTCTCAGTG
>NZ_JRFU01000085.1 GCF_003122485.1 Eubacterium ramulus | reverse complement strand
ATAAATGACAAGGTTGGTAAGTGAAATCGGCACCGGACCAATTGGAATAGAAAGTGGTGCCAGTACACAAGTTACTGCGGTCATGACTGCGATCATAGCAATCTGTTGAATCGTAAATTTTGAGTTTGTTTTCGTTGCTGTGTTGTTCATAAATCATTCTCCATTTCTTATATCTGAAATCCCATATCGGTAAGCATTTCCTGATCCTGCTTCGTGTTATTTCCGACAGTGGTAAGCATGTCACCGGTGATGGTGGCGTTGACACCTGCTTCAAACAACCGGCGTCCACCGTCTTTGAAGTAACTGCGTCCTGCTGCCATTCGGATATATGCAGCCGGATTCAGGTAGCGGAACATTGCAACCGCACGGATAATGTCATCTTCGGTCAGTGGTGGAAGCTCAGCAAACGGAGTTCCCGGAACCGGAATCAATGCATTGATCGGGATGGATACAATGCCAAGCTCTGATAAAGATACTGCCATATCCAAACGGTCAGCAAATGTTTCACCCATGCCGATAATGCCGCCGGAACAGACTGCCAGTCCTGCTGCCTGTGCCAGTTTGATCTCATGGATTTTATCGTCGTAAGTATGTGTGGTACAAATATTTGGAAAATTGCGTCTGGATGTTTCGATGTTTGTATGATACATGGTGACACCTGCATCTCTCAGACGGAAAAATGCTTCCGGTGACAGCAATCCATGGGAAGCACACAGACGAAGTTTACTGTTTTTACGTAATTCTTCATAGGTGTGGATCAGTTTTTCCAGATCTTCGCCTTCCACAGTTCTTCCGGCAGTAACGATGGAGTATGCATGTACGCCGGCAGCTTCTCTTGCGCGGCAGTCCGCGAGGACGACATCGGTGTCTAACATGCCATAAGTCTCACAGGAAGTGTGGTGAAAGGATGACTGCGCACAGAATTTGCAGTTTTCCGAACATTTTCCGGCACGACCGTTGATGATGGTACACAGATCTACGGCGTTTCCACATAATGCCTGTCGGATTTCATTTGCGCCGGCTGCCAGTTCTTCCAGATCTGCAGTTTCAAAAAAAGACAGATCGTCATCGCGGGTCAGGCGGCGTCCGTTTATAATTTCTTTGGTAAGTTCAGTGATATTCATAATCAATTCTCCATTCTTGCATATAGAATCGTGTTCAGAATGTCATTTCAAATGAAATTTGCAGGGCGATGTGAGAATAAAATCATTTTCGGAATCATATGATCCGTCAGCATTGCCAGTGTTTTCCTTTGAAATATATGATTCTGTTGCTTAGTATAATCAGAATAAAGTTAATTGTCAACCTATAAAATAATTTCAGGTTAACATTAGAAAAGATAATAGCAAGAAATGTTAACAAACAGTATTGCGATATTCATTTGGAGTCATGCCTTCCTGTTTCTTAAAAGCAGTACAAAATCCGCTCTCATCAGAAAAACCGGAACGAATTGCAATTTCTTTCACCGACATCTGACTTGTTTTCAGTAAAAATTTTGCATTTGCCATGCGGGTAGTAATGAGATATTTGTGTGGAGTCATGCCTGTTTCTCTGGCAAATACCCGGGAAAAATAGTATGGACTCAATGCTGCAATATCCGCTAATTCCTGAAGGGTAATGGATTTATAAAAATATTTGTTAATGTGCGAGATGGCATCTGATATATCGGTTTGAGTTTTGCGGGTTGCATGCTGTGTCGTTTCAGCAGTTAACAAATCCGTCAGGATATTTGTGATCGTGCCGGAAATTTGATCTTTTGCAATTGGTGCACGGCTACGGAAAGTATCGTAGATATTATAGAGGAATCTGTAAATGGCATCCGGGTGCGCTGGATAGAGCAGAGATCCTTTTTCGAGCACAATGGTTTCATAAAAAGTACGCGCCATTGGACCATCAAAGTGCAGCCAGAGAGCTTCAAAACCGGAATCTGTACCGTAGGCATGTGGCGCATAGCAATCCAGAAGGACAAGCTGACCTGCCGTAGCCTGCATTGTCTGATCATCCACCGTTACAAAACAGGTTCCCTTTAAAATATACATCAGCAGAAAGCTGTCGTAAGAATCCCGCGCCAGTCGGTAGCCACTTTCGTAACGGAATGATCCGGTACAGATTGGATAGAAAAACAGTTTTTTTGCCAGGGTGCTTGGGGTGTATACGTAGTAATCGGAATTTGGCAGAACGTGCGTTTCGTAAGATATCATAGGGACCTCCCGAGTATTGAAATTTAGAAAATTGTAAAACGTTTTGCAAAAAATATTGTTGCAAATGGTTTTGTTTTGCTTGAATTTGTTTGTAGGGTGTAGCAATTCTAAAAACAATATATAAGTATCTGCTGATAAGAATTGCATATTAATAATCTCATGTGTTCAATTTACAATTTTAGTAATTACTGTAAGTATACGTGTTTTATCAGCTTCTGTCAAAAGCAATTTTTTGCAATGGAACAGCAATTAAATCGAATGAAAACGGGAACTATATGGAATATAATGAGAGCAAAAAATTGATAATGATTAGATGAATATTAGAAATGCACTTTTAAAATTTGCTTACAACAAAAAGCTGAGAATTATGGGACAGATAATCAAAAAGGGCAAAAAAGTGAGCTTACACAGAAACGATAACAGGAGAAGTAATCAGAAAGGATGGGAAAATATGGAAACAGCAAAATATGCAAAAATCTGGGAAGAAGATGTAGTGATTCCAACTTATGAGATCGGTGCACCGGACAAAAATCCGATGTTTCTGGAAAAACGAGTATATCAGGGAAGTTCAGGAAAAGTATATCCGTATCCGACCACAGAAAAAATCAGTCATGAAAAGAAAGACAAGATCTGGCATGCAGTATATCTGGAAAATGAATATCTGAAGGTTATGATCTTGCCGGAACTTGGTGGACGAATCCAGCGCGCATACGACAAAACGAATGATTATGATTTTGTATATTATAACCATGTGATCAAACCGGCGCTGGTGGGACTTGCCGGTCCGTGGATTTCCGGTGGTATCGAATTTAACTGGCCGCAGCATCACCGTCCAACGACATACATGCCGGTGGATCATCTGGCAGAAACCCATGAGGATGGCAGTGTGACACTGCTGGTGGGAGATGTGGATCAGATGTACGGCACAAAAGTAATGACTTCCTTTACCTTGTATCCGGGAAAAGCTTATATCGAAATCCGGGGACAGCTTTACAACCGGACACCGCTTCCGCAGACATTTTTGTGGTGGGCAAATCCAGCGGTTTCCGTCAATGAATATACGCAGTCGATTTTTCCACCAGATGTACATACCGTGTACGATCATGGAAAACGCGCAGTTTCAAGATTTCCGATTGCAAAAGGAGAATATTATAAACACGATTACAGCGAAGGGGTTGACATTTCCAGATACAAAAATATTCCGGTTCCGACCTCTTACATGGCGGAAACGTCAAAATATGATTTTGTGGGCGGTTACGATTATAAAAAAGAAGCCGGACTGCTCCATGTAGCAGATCATCATTTTTCACCGGGCAAAAAGCAGTGGACCTGGGGATGTGGCGAGTTCGGAAAAGCCTGGGATCGCAATCTGACGGATGAAGATGGTCCGTACATCGAACTGATGACTGGTGTATACACAGAAAATCAGCCGGATTTCAGTTGGTTGAAACCGTTTGAGGAAAAAGTATTTACCCAGTATTTTATGCCGTATAAAAAAGTGGGAGGGGTAAAAAATGCTTCGATTTATGCGGCTTTGAATCTGGAACTGACTTCACAAGGCGCAAAAATCGTCGTATACGCAACAGAAGAATATGCGGATGCGGAAATCGTGCTGGAGCAGAATGGGACAGAAGTATTCCGAGGACAGACAAAACTGTCTCCTGTGGAAACTTACGAAGAAATTATTCCGGTGTCAGCAAAAAAAGTACAGGAACTGAAAGTGTCAGTTTATGGACACGGCAGACTGCTGGTGGCATACGAGCCGGAAGAGGAAACGATTCCGAAGCTTGGTGAGCCGGCGGAGGCAGCAAAGAAGCCGGAAGAAATTTTGACAAATGAAGAACTGCTTTTGACGGCACAGCATATTGAGCAGCATCGGCATGCAACTTGGCGACCGGATCCATATTATCTGGAAGGCTTGAAACGGGATCCGGGAGACATTCGAATCAATCAGGCCTACGGTATGCTTCTGATGCGGCGGGGACAGTTTGCGGAAGCGGAAAAACATTTTCGTGCGGCAATTAAACGTTTAACCTGGCGGAGTCCGAATCCATATGACAGTGAGCCTTACTATAATCTGGGACTTGTGCTGTTTTATCAGGGCAGAAAAGAAGAAGCGTATGATGCTTTTTATAAGGCGGCATGGACAAATGCACAGCAGGAAATGTCCTATTATTATCTGGCTTGTATTGCGTGTGGGGATGGTGAATATGAGCATGCATTGGAACTTGTGGAGCGCAGTCTGGTAAAAAACAGTCACAATGTCAAGGCAAGAGGATTGAAAGCTGTATTACTGCGTAAATTAAATCGTGTGGAAGCAGCAGAAAAGTGGAGAGCAGAGAATCTGGAATTAGATGCTTTTGATTATGTGACACTGTTTGAAAATGTTTTAGCAGAAAAAGATGCAGATGAATTTCAGGAGCGAAGCAGAGGTTTTTATGAGACATATTTGCAGACAGCAAGAGATTATGCAGAATACGGTTGTCTGGAGGAGGCAATTTGCATATTGAAATCTTGCGCTGTGCAGCAGCCGATGATTTATTACTATCAGGCATATTATCAGCAGAAATTAGGTGCATTTGTTAAAGAAAATATGACTATCAATAGAGAAAATGATGGAGTAGCAATGGAATTGTGCCAGAAAGCCAATGCAGAAAACAGCAAAGATATAATAAATACATTATATGAAAGAGCAGAACAGTGTGCACCAGATTACTGTTTCCCGAATAAATTGGAGGACATTGCAGTATTGGAGCAGGCAATCGTTGCAAATCCAAAAGGAGCAAAAGCCTACTATTATTTAGGTAACTTGTATTATGATAAATTGCAGTATGATCGTGCAATCACACTTTGGGAGCAGTCCATCATGTTGGATGCATCTTATCCAACTGTACATCGAAATCTGGCAATTGCATATTATAACAAACGTCAGAATGCCGAGGCAGCCCGCAAGGAATTGGAGCAGGCTTTTGCGCTGGACGAAACAGACAGCCGTGTATTTTTGGAGCTGGATCAGTTATATAAGAAACTTGGTGTGCCGTTTGAAGAACGTTTAAAACAGTATGAAGCGCGGGAAGCACTGATCAGAGAGCGGGATGATGCGATGCTGGAGTGGGTGACACTTTACAACCTGAACGGGGAACCACAGAAAGCCTATGATCTGATTATGAGTCATTCCTTCCGTCCATGGGAAGGTGCAGAAGGTCGGATTTCTGGTCAGTATAAGATTGCACTGATGACACTGGCAAGAGAAGCAATGCAGCAGAATGATTATGAACGTGCGGAGCAATTACTGAATCAGGCATTGCAATATCCGGAAAATCTGGGTGAAGGACGTTTGGAAGGAACCAAGGATAATGACATTTATTATGAACTTGGTGTGGTACAGGAACATCTGAATCGACAGGATGAGGCGCGGAAGTATTTTGAACTGGCACAGATTGGTGACAATGAACCGGCGGGTGCAATGTATTATTATGATCAGCCGGCAGATATGATTCTGTATCAGGCACTGGCAAGTAAAAAGTTAAACCAGATGAAGCAGTATCATACCTGCCTGAACAAATTACAGGACTACGGGGAACGGCATCTGTACGATCAGGTGGAAGATGACTTTTTCGCGGTATCACTTCCGGATTTCTTGATTTTTGAAGATGACCTGACGGTGAAAAACAAGGCACATTGCTATTATCTGATGGGTTTATCAAACCTTGGTGCAGGAGCATATGAAGCAGCCAAAGAGGATTTTGACCGGTGCATTGCACTGGATTATAATCACCAGAAAAGCAGATGGTATCGGGGCATGTGTAAGGAAATAAATGAAAAAGATTCATAAAAAACCGGACATATAATAGCAATCATCGACTTCAACTGCAACAGCGTAGAGAAAAATGAAAACGGCTGGTGGTACATCCGAGGAGGAAAAGTAGACTTTAGCTTTACCGGAATCGGAAGCAACAGAAATGGCAGATGGTATATCTGAGGAGGAAAAGTAGACTTTTCACGTAACGGCAATGTGAGAATTGGCGGCAGAACCTATCGTGTTGTCAATGGTAAGGTTATGTAAGGAACGGTAATACAGAATTGTCACTTCCAGAAATATAGAAATAAAAATCGTTGGATATTTTAAAAAGAATATCCAGCGATTTTTTTATGAGAAATTCTGTTTATTTTTTACATCAAAATCCGTATAATAGAGGAAGATGCTTGGACAGGTTATTGGAGGGGAAGCAACAGATAATTTCCCATAGTATACGGCGTAAGGAAGAAGGTAAAAAACATGATACACAATAAAATCGAGATCAAAACCCCGGGCATGGATGCTACGGGATATTTATACACCTATTTTCTGGACAGCTCCATTGAGATGCGTCCGGATGAGAAAAGACCGGTTATTCTGATGTGTCCGGGAGGCGGATATGAAATGACTTCTGATCGTGAGGCAGAACCGGTGGCAATGCGTTTTCTTGCCATGGGATATCACGTAGCCATTTTGCGCTACAGTGTCAGTCCGGTGCGCTATCCGGCAGCATTGCTGCAGGTGGCAGGAAGTGTATTGTATCTGAAAAAACATGCAGAAGAGTACCACATCGATCCGGAGAAAATCGTTGTGCAAGGATGTTCTGCCGGTGGTCATCTGGCGGCAGATTACGGTGTTTCCTGGCATCAGAAATGGATTGCAGACGCAATGGCAACGACATCCGAACAGCTTAAAATTGCCGGATTACTGTTATGCTACCCTGTTATTACATCAGGAGAAAAGGCACATGAAGGTTCTTTCCGTAATCTGCTGGGTGATGCCTGTGAGGAAAAGAAAGCGGAATTGTCTCTGGAAAATCAGGTGACAGAGCAGACACCACCAACGTTTTTATGGCATACGGCGACAGATGATACCGTTCCGGTGGAAAATTCACTGTATTTCTTTCAGGCCTGTCTGGAGCATGGCGTGTCAGCAGAATTGCATATTTACCCGGTAGGAGGACATGGGCTGTCTCTGGCAAATGAGGAAACCTGTCGTGCCAACGGTATCGGTGTGCAGAAAGAATGTCAGAGCTGGATTAGTCTGGCACAGATTTGGTTAGAACATATATTTGAAAACTAAAAGAGATTGTTAAAAACTCAGAAAAACGTCTGTGATGTGGTAACTTTGAAAAAATTTAAAACAGGAAGTGAACAGTTGGAAGTAACAGAGCGTTTGTTTAGGTTTTGGAAAAGAAATACTCATAAAAAATTAAGTTGAGATATTATTGGAAGCATGTTAGAATCTTCTAGGCATAAAAATTAAGTAGTTAATAAAAACTAGGAAGGAATTTTAATATGTTAACAATGATTGAAGTGTTAAAAGCAATATTGTTTGGTGTAGTGGAAGGTATCACAGAATGGCTTCCAATCAGTAGTACCGGCCATATGATCTTGCTTGACAAATTCGTAAAATTAAAAGTGAGTTCGGAATTTCTGGATCTGTTTCTGGTAGTGATCCAGCTGGGCGCAATTCTTGCGGTAGTAGTTATTTACTGGAACAAGTTGATTCCGTTATCAACCAACCATGGCTTACATATCAGCCGTAGAAAATGTAAGATGTGGGTAAAAATCATCGTTGCATCCATTCCGGCAGGCGTGGTTGGAATCCTTTGGGATGACGTATTTACCAAATATTTTTACAATTACCAGACCGTAGCAATCATGTTGATTTTAGTAGGTGTTGTATTTATTCTTGTAGAGCGTGCGAACAAAAACAAAGTCGCAAGAGTAGATTCTATCGATGATATTTCCTATGGTCAGGCATTTATGATCGGTGTGTTCCAGATGATTGCTGCAATCTTTCCGGGAACATCCCGTTCCGGTTCTACTATCGTTGGTTCTTTGATGCTTGGTATTTCCAGAACAGCGGCAGCAGAATTTACATTCTTTCTTGCGGTACCGGCAATGTTTGGCGGAAGCGCGATCAAGATTTTGAAATACGACGGTGGATTTAATTCCTCAGAAGTTGCATTACTTGCAATCGGTATGATCGTAGCATTCGTACTTTCCATTATCGCGATCAAGTTCCTGATGTCTTACATCAAAAAACATGATTTCAAAGCGTTTGGCTGGTACCGAATCGTACTTGGCGTTGCAGTTATTGGATATTTCCTTGCAACCAGATAAGTATCGTTCAATTTATACAAAGTAGCCATATCTAATACATGCAGTATTTTATATTGTAAAAATGGCAAAAATTTTTGAACATATTTATCTCAGTCGAGAAGACTCCCACTTCTGCAAGTGGTGAGTAATAACAAGTCTTTCTCAGTGGGAGCACAATCTCCGACTGAGATAAACGCTCCGCGGGGATGTGCAGTGATTCTGAGAAGAAT
>NZ_JRFU01000084.1 GCF_003122485.1 Eubacterium ramulus | reverse complement strand
TACTCACCACTTGCAGAAGTGGGAGTCTCAACTCAGACTGAGATGAATTCTTATCATATGTTTGTGACTTTTTTATGTTAAACTGCATCTAATGGGTGTAATAGCTATTACAGAGTATAAAAATCTCATTTCACATTTATAAAAACATATTGAGATAAAAAGAGGGAAGTTATGACAAAACAGGATTTCGGAGATTTGATCATTTCTTTTACCGATGACTTCTACCGCATTGCAAAGGCGATTTTAAAAGAGGATGCCGACTGTGAGGATGCCATGTCGTCTGCCATCGTAAAAGGATTTTCAAAACTTCACACACTAAAAAAACAGGAATATGCCAAAACATGGTTTTCACGCATATTGATCAACGAATGTCAGATGATCCTGCGGAAACGCAAACGGGAAGTCACTTATGAGGAAGGTGTACTGACCGAAGAAGCCGCACAGCAGGATTACTCAGACCTGTATCAGCATCTGATGCAGCTAGATATTTCCTACCGTCTTCCACTGGTAATGTACTATTTTGACGGATTTAAAATACGGGAAATTGCAGACATTCTGGAAATGAGTGAAAGTGCCATAAAAATGCGGTTAAACCGCGGAAAACTTCAGTTACGAACAATGTTTGAAAAGGAGGCCGCCATATGAATCACGACTCTAAACACAATGATTTCGAATATGAAAAAGAAACTTTTCCAAAAACACCGGAACATTTTAAACAGCTTGTTGTTAATCAGGTAGCTCAGGAACAGCAGAAAAAAAATATTTCTCCTATAAAATCCAAAAAGAAATGGATGCCGGCAAAAGTTGCTGCCGTAATTATTGTATGCGCTACTATGGGAACCACCGGCGCTTATGCCGGAATTAAACAGTATCAGGCAAGATCACAGCAGTATTTGCAAGAAACAGGACGTATCACTACTCCGGAAAGTTCTTCCGAAGAAGAAACATCTGCTGCTTCTGACACGACAGATTCTGTGGCACCAGCAACGATTGTATCAGAAGAAAGCGGTCTTGTTACTACTTTTTCTGATACCTGGCCGGATGTTATGTTAGAACTGTATGATCAGGACGGTAAATATCAAAAACTGTCAACCCCGTATATGAATGTGATCGATGCTTATTATGATGGCGGTCTGCTTTCCATTTATGGCGAAGCAACCGAATATGGTCTAAATACACTTGGAGACTGGTTTCTTCCTGACCGTATTGTTATCAATGATACAGTTTATCTGGCTACCTGGGACATCAACGGTATCTATGGTGACGAAGGTGATCCACAATATAAACGCGGTGCATTTCATGCTACAGTGGAACTTTCCGATGCAGATCTTCCAGGCAACTGTAAAGTACAGATTCCATTGACAACCGTCAGAGATCCCAAAACCGGATATTTCTACACGCAGACGATCAGCTTTTATATTTCCGGTAATACCAATGTCAAACCAGCAATCACTGCATCTGCCGCAAATGGTGCAACGGTAACTGTTGGAGAAAGCAAGACTTCTGCCTCCGGAACTTATCTTAGTCTGACATGGAATTTTGGCAAGGATAAAGCTTCCTATGATCAGTTCGATAAGATCATTTCCGGTGATACAATTCATAACTGGATTTACTGCCACATTATCGATTCCAATGGAAATATCTTTGATACAAAGACAGATTCAGAGACCTTCTCCTCCGTCTACTTTGACTCAAACGACTCCGGAGATGAACATTGGAATAATTCCGGAGAAAGCACATATGTTGATGATGACGGAAATTATTGCTTCCAGACTAATATTTTGCTTCCAGCATTAACACAGGACTTCACGTCTCTGGAAGTCACACCTTATGTTCATCTTAAAGACGGAACTGAAACTGATCTGGACTTTGCAGCCTTCCGGGTGGATTATGAATAGTATAGTTTTAGCATATTTTTCAGAAAGCCGGCAATTGCCGGCTTTCTGTTAGGAATTCATTTTCCATCTTATTGATTTGCTTTTTTCTTTTCCTCTTCAAGCTCATGAATACGCGCTAAAGCCGCCTGTAATTTCTGATTTTTTTCATCCAATTCCTGACTTTTTTCATTCAATTCCTGATTCTTCTCATTCAATTCCTGATTCTTCTCATCCAGTTCCTGATTCTTCTCACCTAATTTCTGATTTATAAGATCCAGTTCTTTTCCTTTTTGTTTCAAATCCTCCTGCATCTCATCAATCATCAACTGCACAGTATTCCGGTCAAGTTCCTGTAATTCTTTCGAAAACATATCCATCACTCCTTCGATATTTCGACAGATGTCATAGATTTGTTCATAGTATGCTCTAAACTCGGGATACTGCTCGATAATCGCAACAATCATTTCCGGATCATCTATACAAAAGAACGCAATCCATGCATCAAGTCGACTGTTTATCAGATACTTATTTTCTTTATTTTGCTGAATATTTTTAAAATTGTCAAGCGCTACGAATACATATTTTTGCAGCAGATTAAATTCCAATCCCGAATCTGATTTTTGCCCGAAAGAATGAATATATACATCTGGAAATTTTTTAAATTCTGCAGGACTGTTTTCAAACAGCACAATTGTATATACATCTTTGATGTCTTTGTAACTGAATTTTTTCTTTCGTTCACTTCGCACCCGCTTATACTGCCGCAACAGCAAATCTGCGGAATAGCAGGCGCTTCTTTCTCCCGGAAACTTATACCCAATTTTTTGAATTTCCAGATTTGCAATGCTGCCATCGGAAAGCTGCACTACAATATCCATAATAACAAGTGATGATTCATCTGCCAATCGTGTTCCATCATTTGGTAAAACTTCCATCACATGAACCTCCTGCTTTAATAACAGAGACAATAATTCATCAATACGCTCTGGTGTTGACTCTGGATTCAAAATCTCTTTACTCACAAAATCATACATCACTTTTACTCCCCGCGCTCCAGTGCAAAAATCAAGAAATTCCTCCTGCCGTTCTTCTTCCCACGAATAAAACGTACTCCACATCTTTTCGTTATTATTGATTTCTTTCAAAATTACTTCTCTGGTCTGCAGCATAGGAAAATAATCTCGTAACTTTTTTGTCATGCAAACAACCTCCTCCATATGAAATATTTACATATTTAAAGCGGACATTCGCAATCCGCTTTCGCTACTTGCTCATGAACGCAGTCGCTTTGCGACCTGTCAGTGGGAGCTTTTAACTCCCACTGGTATAAGCATCCCCCTTACCCACCGCTTAGTGCTCTACGCGCTTGAATCGGGGAAATGCTTATTCTGCGTTCAAGTTTCATTAGCCTTCTTCTCTTTTTATTTTCATAGTTTAACTAATACAATGTATCACTCTGTTTTTCTTGATATTTACCGAATCGGTGCAACAATATTTAGACTGCTCGTAAGATATCACCACTCTGATAACTATGCAATTTTATCTGAATCAGATTTGTTTGAAGAACGATAGCATGAATATATACCACTTCCCCCTGACCGTCAACCATAAATTTTTCTGCATTTCTTACACTATACAAATTGCACAACACGCATTTTTTCCCACAAATCCTTTATTTTCAAGGCATGCAAAAAGCAGGAGCAGAAAATCCTCAGATTTTCCACTCCCGCTTTTTACTCATTTTTATGCAATTTTACAATTACTCCTCTTCTGTTGTCTCTTCCGGAAGTTTGATTGCAAGTCCAAGTTCTTCTAACTGTTTCTCATCTACCGTACCTGGAGCTTCTGTCATCAGACAGGAAGCATCTTTTACTTTCGGGAATGCGATAACGTCACGGATAGAATCTGCATGTACCATATGCATTACCATACGATCTAAGCCGTAAGCCAGTCCTGCGTGTGGCGGTACACCATACTTGAATGCGGAGAGCAGGAAACCAAACTGATCCCATGCACGCTCTTTTGTAAATCCAAGTACTTCGAACATTTTCTCCTGAATGTCATCCTGGTGGATACGGACAGAACCGCCGCCAAGCTCGGTACCATTTAATACGATGTCATATGCTTTTGCACGAACAGCGCCCGGATCAGAATCGATCTTATCCCAATCCTCTTCCATTGGCATAGTAAACGGATGATGCATTGCCATATAACGATTCTCTTCATCGGACCACTCCAGTAACGGGAACTCTGTTACCCAGAGGAAGTTGTACTGGTTCGGATCCAGCAGGTTCAGTTCTTTTGCCATATGAAGTCTTAAGGCGCCAAGAACTGCCCATACGACTTTATTTTTATCAGCAGCGAATAACAGCAAATCGCCCGGTTTTCCTTCGGTAGCTTCTACTAAAGCTGCCAGTTCTTCTTCTGTCATAAATTTTGCAAAAGAAGATTTGTATGTGCCATCTTCATTTACACACAGATAAGCCAGACCTTTTGCTCCATATGTTTTTGCCAGATCAACCAGCTTGTCGATCTGTTTACGTCCCATGGAAGCTTTGCCCGGAACAGCGATACCACGTACGCTGCCGCCGTTTTCTAATGCACCGGTAAATACGCCGAATCCACATTTTTTCACAACGTCAGATACGTCATGTAATTCCATGCCAAAACGGGTATCCGGTTTGTCAGAACCGTACCGATCCATGGCATCCTGCCATGTCATGCGCGGAAGCGGAATCTGTACATCCACACCGATGGCCTCTTTAAATACATATTTTAACAGACGCTCATTTACGTCTAATACATCATCTACATCTACGAAAGACAGCTCCATATCGGCCTGTGTAAACTCCGGCTGACGGTCTGCACGTAAATCCTCATCACGGAAACATTTTGTAATCTGGAAATAACGGTCATATCCGGAGCACATCAGCAGCTGTTTGAACAGCTGTGGAGACTGCGGAAGTGCATAAAAACTTCCCGGATGCACACGGCTCGGTACCAGATAATCTCTTGCTCCTTCCGGAGTGGATTTTGTCAGAACCGGTGTCTCGATCTCGATAAAGCCCTCTTTTGCCATGAAATCACGCATCAGATAAGCCACTTTACTTCTCAGCATCAGGTTACGCTGTAAATCCGGACGACGAAGATCCAGATAACGATATTTCAGACGAATTTCGTCTTTTGTCTGAGAATTCTCCTCAATATGGAAAGGCGGTGTATCGGACTCAGAAAGGATACGAAGGCTCTCTGCGATCACTTCAATATCACCTGTTTTTAAGTTTTCATTTACTGCTGCGGAACGTTTCTGGATTTTACCAACAACAGCGATAACGTACTCACTTCTGAGTGTCTCTGCTTTTGCAAATCCATCTGCTCCTACACTGTTTTCATCAAATACGATCTGAAGCAGACCGGAACGGTCTCTCAGGTCAATAAAGATCAGGCTTCCCAGATTTCTTCTTCTCTGTACCCAACCCATAACGGTAACGGTACTTCCGATATCCGTACTGGATACCTCTGTACATCTATGGGATCTTTTCAATCCACGCATGGACTCTGCCATAATATATTCCTCCTATTTAAAAAATTCTACGAATTCCTCGTAACCTTCTTTGGAAAGCTGCTCTTTCTGGAATTTTTTATTTTTATTCATACGGACAACCAGTACCTGCTCGCCATTTGCGCGCGCCTGCTGTGCCTGTCCGATCACTTCGCTGAGTTTATCTCCCGGATATCCTTTTTCAATCAGATATGCAGTCTTTTTCGGCTGCTCCGGAATCTTGAAACCATTCTCCATCAGAAGCAGGATGATACGCTCAAATCCGATGGAAAATCCGCAAGCCGGAACATCTTTTCCGGTGAAGTTTCCAACCATCTTGTCGTAACGTCCGCCGCCACCGCAGCTTCCGCCAAACTCCGGAATCGCGATCTCAAAAATAGTTCCTGTATAGTAAGACATACCTCGTACTAAAGTCGGATCAAATACCAGCTCAAAAGATGCCATCTTTGTTGCATTTACTGCGGAGGCAATCTCTTTCATATTCTGAACGATCTCGGCATCCAGATAGTCACCTAAAGTATCTGCCAGATAGCTGATGCCATCTTCTGCCTGCTCCACACCTGCGAACAGTGACAGATATTTATCGATCGCTTCCTGTGCATAACCTTCTTTTGCAAGTTCCTCTGCAACACCTTCCAGACCGATCTTGTCCATCTTGTCCAGAATGATAAATACGGTATCAAACTCTTCCTCTGCAAATCCGCTGTAAGCTGCCATTGCTTTTAAGATACGGCGCTCATTGATACGGATTTCAAAATTCTTGAATCCAAGTTTGCCAAGTGTTGTAGTGGTAGCAAGAATCAGCTCGATCTCTGCCAGATTGGACGGCTCGCCAAGAATATCAATATCGCACTGCATGAACTGACGATAACGACCTCTCTGCGGACGGTCTGCACGCCATACATTTCCCATCTGAAGTGCCTTAAACGGGGACGGCAGATCATTTGCATGGTTTGCATAATAACGGCAAAGCGGTACAGTCAGATCATATCTCATACCAAAATCAACCAGATCTGCCTCACTCTGTGCAGTCTCCAGTTTCAATTTCTCACCACGTTTTAATACCTTGAAGATCAGTTTCTCATTTTCTCCACCCTGCTTGTTGCTCAGGTTTGCAATATCTTCCATACAAGGTGTCTCGATCGGGGTAAATCCGAATGCACGATAAGTCTCTTTGATCACGCTCTGTACATAATCGCGGATCTGCATCTCATCCGGCATAATATCTTTCATACCGTTTACCGGTTTTTTCTTTAAAGCCACTGTATATCCTCCATTCCATACAGATTGCTCTGTATTTTATATTCCTAAAAAACAGATATCCGATGTCTGTTTTCGTATCCATTGCCAAACACAGATCTCTTCACTTTTTTCTGTGTTCACATACATAGTTTATTATACGTTTGTGAGTTTGATATAGCAAGTGTTTTTTAAGTACAGTTTGCTTGTGAACTACCCATCACCTAAAGGTAATGGGCTTCTAAGAGCCTTACGGCTCTGTTTAAGAAGTTTGATATTTAAGTTTCCACCTAGCCAAGCTAGGCAATCCTTATTCTTACAGGCGTATCCACTTCGCCTCTACCGTATAGGATATTCATATCCACAACGTTACTTTTTTTCATGATGTTTAATGCCCCGTTAACATCTGCATTGACTGTTTTGCCACCTGCCGTTTCGTACAGACCACGATGTATTCTGCTTCCACTGAACTGATACTCTTTGGGATTGTCAGCGTTGTAAACCGGTATATCATCTCTATCCCAGAATGAGGCTTTTGATGTATACGATTCTTCCTGTTTTTCAAATACGATACTGTTCAGTTCGCACAGATATTTCAGTTTGCTGCGCAGCCTGCCATAAGAAATGTTCACAAAATTCTGGTTGTTTTGTTTTCCTATTTTACTGCTTCGCTGGAATGTTTCATTATAGCCGACTACAAGAGTTCCTATGTCATTGGCAACGCAGTAATCTATGACTTTGCGTGCAACTTTGCTCATGTAATCATTGACCTTGTTGTTACGGTCACGAGCAATCGCTTTTTGCCTGTTTGTGGTCTTTTTGCCAAAATGCTGTTTATCTTTTATGGATTGCAAACGTGCATTTTCTTTATTGAACCACTGGTTGATGGATTTAAGCTTTCTTCCGTCAATGATGAACGTTTTTCCACTGTTAGATACTGCGGTCACAAGATTGTTGATACCTAAATCTAATGCAAGTGCATTGTTTTTATTAAGATTTCTTTGGATACATTCAGATTCATATGTGTACTGAATCTCAAAGAACCTTGCACCAGCTTTCGGTATGATACGGATTTCCTTAACCTTTTTATCAAGCAGTACAGGCGGTATCGTTATTTCAACGGCCTTGTGTGTTTTCTTAAAGTTGTTGGAAAATGGAAGTATTAACTTATTTCCATTCAGTCTTACAAAACCGATAACAAGTGTCGCATATCCATCTTTGGGAAGATAGTGTGGCAGTTTGCAGTCCCTAAAAGCATATTTACCCTGCTTGGTAAGTTTAAGCAAACCAAAAAATGACTTGAAAGAACCATCAACTTCTTTTAATATCTGCTGTGCCATATTAGAATTAAGTGCTTTGTAATTAGGACTATTCTTTAAAAGAGTGTAATTCTTCTCGTATTTAAGAAACTCACCTTCCGTAAAGTAATACTGGCGCACATTATAGATTGCCTCATTGGCAAGGTTTTTAGCGGTATGACACAGTTCTTTAATGGTGAGATAATCTTCCTTGGACAAATGCTTTACCTGTTGTTTAATAGTAAGATACATACAGTTTTTCTCCTTTCGCAAACTCGAAGTTTGAACTTCTGTATGTATATTATGCCATATATTTTACCAAAATACCATATTTTCGGTAAATATATATTCTATATCTGACGCCATTCATCCCACGGTCTAAAGACCATGGGTTTTCTGGCTGAAATATTATAAAAAAACACCTGAAAATGCTCCGAAAACATACATGCTCGAATCATTTCTCAGGTGTATTCTTTTATCTATAAAATTATTTTTTAGAGCTGACCACAGTTTTTCAGCAATTCCCGCTTCCGCTCTACCATCTCATCCACACGATCCAGGTAATTTGTAATATCCTTTACATTTCCCACACGCTCAATACGCTTGCCATCCTCAAAAACAACTTTTGTAGTAGCACCTGCGCCAAGCGCCATAATGGTCTGTTTTTCTTCCATAATCAAAATGTTGTACACTCCGGCTTTTCCCGGTTTCGCGTAGCCGACATTCTCGAAATTGCCTGCCATATTTTTCTGGCGATACAGATAATATGGCTCCAGTCCCATCTCATGGCAGCATTCTGCGGTCAGATCAATGGTCTGTGCGGTATTCTCGATGTGCAGATTCTCATACTGTTCCTTCTGCATCCGAAGTCTGGCTGCACGTTTGATTGCCAGTGAATGAACAGTGATGTTATCCGGATCCAGTTCTTCTAACTGTCTCATAGTCTCACGTACATCCTCGATGGTCTCTTCCGGAAGTCCAACGATCAGATCCATGTTGATATTATCAAAACCAACCTCTCGCGCCAGGTTGAAACTATCGATAGTCTGCTGAACAGTATGCTGACGACCGATGAGACGCAGTGTTTCTTCTTTCATGGTCTGTGGGTTAATGGAAATTCTGGAAATATTATGTTTATGGATGACTTCCAGTTTTTCTCTGGTGATACTGTCTGGTCTGCCAGCTTCTACGGTAAACTCTAAAAGCTGTGTCTGCTTTTTTGCCGATTCATCCACATAAATCATTCTGCCCTGTTCATCCGCAATTCCAAAATAGCTTCCGATCATAGTCAACAGACGATCCATCTGCTCTGCGGAAAGTGTCGTCGGTGTTCCTCCACCAATGTATACAGAATTCAAAACCTTATGTTTGCAAGCCTCTGCTGTAAATGCAATTTCTTTCTCCAATGCATCCAGATACTCATCCATATGATTTGCCCATTTTGCCAGCGGATATGAGGTAAATGAACAATACAGACATGTACTCGGACAGAACGGAATACCTACATACAGACTGTAGCCATTCTCATAATCAATACGGCTCAACAATTCCAGCTCACGCTTTGCAACTGCCAGACTCAATTCAATTTTTTCGTCAGATGCGAAATACGTCTCTTTCATATAAGAACGGATCTCGTCTTCACTTTTTCCTTCTTCCAGTAATTCCATCGGAATCTTAGTCGGACGGATGCCCGTCAGAGTTCCCCAGGGAAGTGTCTTTCCTGCATACAGAGTCAGCAAATAATACAACTGCTGCTTTAACTCATTTTTTGTCTTTTTCCGGTCAGCAAAATCAACCAGAACGCTACCGCCCAGTGTCATTTTTTCTTCTGCTGCACCATTTTCCTGCTGTTCCCGCTCATAAAATTTAAAATCAATCATGTGGTTCTTCCGGTCATAATTTACCACAAGATGAAATACGCTTTCTGGGAACTCCTCCCGTGGCATGGCTTTTACAAGCACGTCATGCTGTGGATAAAACGCCTTTACCAGAGAATGAATATCATATTCAAAATCCGGCTCATTTAACTGTACTGTAATCATACTTATTTCCTTTTCCAATCTCTTTTAAATGTTATCCATTATAGTATCTTTTTACGTCACAAAAGGAATTTCCACAAATACAAATTCATCTACCTGTTTCATGAAAATTCCTTTTAAATCATTACACTAAATTATGCTAAGTACATATTATACTGTTTCTCGTAACCAATCGTGGTACGTGCCTCATGTCCCGGCAATACCGCAGTGTCGTTTGGAAGTTTAAACAGTTTTTCTTTTACGGAACGCACCAGATCTGACATGCTGCCGCCCTTGAAATCTGTTCTGCCAACAGAACCACAAAACAGGGTGTCACCACTTGCCAGCACTTTGTTGCCTTCAAAATAATAACAACATCCACCCTCAGTGTGTCCCGGCGTGGAAATCACTTTAATTTTGAATCCGGCTAACTCAAGCACATCACCGTCTTTTGTATACACGTCTGCATCATAAGTCTCCGGATTGCCAAACATTGCGGATACATTTTTCTGAATGTCATGCATGGTGGCTTCTTCCTTTTCACTTGCATATACGGAAACACCAAATGCATCTGCTACCATACGTGCATGATGCGCATGATCATAATGTCCATGCGTCAGCAAAACTGCCTGTAACTTTAATCCACGCTCTTTGATGCGGCGGATAAGATCTGCTCCGTCTCCGCCCGGATCAATAATTACCATTTCTTTTGTGTCCGCGTTTACGATAAAGTAACAGTTTGTTCCAATATCACCAACGTTATATTCTTCAATTCTTAAATCTGCCATATATTTTTTATACTCCTTATGCCTATCAACCGGTCGTACGCTCAATATCAAAGACGCTCTCGATCTGACGGATTTTCTCACCAAGCATGCTCAGTTCATCTTTACCTTTTGTATAGAAAGAAACTTCAATGGTCGCAATTCCCTTTTTGCTTGTTCGGGAATTGATAGAATTAATATCAATGCCACGCTCGGTAAAAATCTTCGTGATATCTACCAACAGACCGGTACGGTTGTTTCCGAAAATGCGAAGCTCTGCCAGATATTTGCCATGACCACCGTTTTCCTCATCAGCGGCTCCCTGCTGCCATTCCGCCTCGATCAGACGCTGTCTGTCAAAATCCGGTAGCTGCATGATATTAATACAGTCTGTTCGGTGAATGGATACACCACGTCCCCTTGTGACAAATCCGACGATCTCGTCACCCGGTACCGGACTGCAGCACTTGGAAAAATGAACTGCCACATCCGTCAGACCTTTTACGATAATTCCGCTCTTTTTATGCGAAGTACGTGCTTCTTCTTCGTGTTTTTCCTTCTGTTCGGAAGAAGATGCCTCAAACAGTATCTGTTCATCAGTAATTACTTTCTTATGATCCTTGCGGTACTCTTCCATCATGCGGTTAACGATCTGTGACTCTTTGAGTCCACCATGTCCAACCGCTGCTAATACAGAATCCCAGTCACGGAATCCATATTTACGCTGTACTTTTGCCTGATATTCCGGCTTATTGATATCACCAAAATTAATGGATTTTGCTTTACAGTAATTGTTCAGCAGCTCTTTTCCACTGACAATATTTTCTTCCTTAAACTCATTGCGGAACCACTGGTTGATCTTATTTTTTGCCTGTGTACTTTTTACAAGATTTAACCAGTCACGGCTCGGTCCTTTGGAATTTGCAGAAGTCAGAACTTCGATGCGGTCACCGTTACGGATATTGTAGTCGATCGTTACCAGACGTCCATTTACTTTTGCACCGATCATCTTATTTCCTACCGCGGAATGAATGCTGTAGGCAAAATCGATCGGCGTGGAACCTTTTGGCAGGTTCTTGACATCACCACTCGGTGTAAAACAGAATACACTGTCTGAAAACAGATCCAAATCGCTCTTTAACAGGCTCATGAACTCCTTATTATCGGACATGTCCCGCTGCCATTCCAGAATCTGACGCAGCCAGCTTAACTTTTCTTCCTCACCGTTGATGCTGTTTCCGTTATTTGCTTCTTTGTATTTCCAATGTGCAGCAATACCGTATTCAGAAGTACGATGCATCTCCTCGGTACGGATCTGAATTTCAAACGGCTGACCAGTCGGTCCGATCAGTGTCGTATGCAAAGACTGATACATATTCGGCTTCGGCATTGCAATATAATCTTTAAAACGTCCCGGGATCGGTTTGTATTTTTCATGAATGACACCGAGTGCCGCATAACAGTCCTTGACATCTTTTACGATAATACGGATGGCGAACAGATCGTAAATCTGATCCAATGTCTTATTCTGGTTTACCATCTTTTTGTAAATGCTGAAGAAATGTTTTGCACGTCCCATGACAGTCGCCTCAATACCGGCTTCCTTCATACAGACTTCCACATCATTCACCAGAGAATTGACATATTTATCACGGGCAGATTTGCGCACCGCGATCTTCTCTACCAGATCATAATATGCCTCCGGCTCCAGATATTTCAGGGAAAGATCCTCTAACTCGATCTTGATCTTGGAAATACCAAGACGCTGTGCGATCGGGGCGTAAATATCCATCGTCTCGCGGGCTTTCTCTTTCTGTTTTTCCGGCTTCATGTACTTTAAGGTACGCATATTATGCAGACGGTCTGCCAGCTTGATAATGATAACACGGATATCCTTTGCCATGGCAAGGAACATCTTACGCAGGTTTTCTGCCTGAACTTCTACCTTATCTGCTTTATAGGAAATCTGACCAAGTTTTGTTACTCCGTCAACCAAAAGAGCAACCTCCGGTCCGAATTCTTCCTTGATCTCCTCATCGGTCATCACCGTATCTTCTACGACATCATGCAGCAAACCGGCAACAATGGTTTCTTTATCCATCTCAAGCTCTGCCAGAATAATCGCTACATATAACGGATGAATGATATACGGTTCTCCGGATTTGCGCACCTGTGTCTTATGTGCTTCCGCTGCGATCTGATATGCTTTTTCCACCATGGAAATATCCGCTGACGGATGATATTTGCGAATGATCTGAATCAGATCTTTGTGCAGTTCCTCCGGACTTACAAAATCTTTGATCGGCACAAGTTTTGCCGAATCCAAAATAGAGTCCGGTTCTATTGATTTCACCGCAATTTCATCTGTCACATCTTTGGTCTGCGGCATTTTTTCATTTTCTGATATCTTTTTCATGTCTTTTTCTCTTGTTTCCATCACGATCCCACCTATTCCAACATTATAATGAAAATCACCGCAAATTGCAACGATTTCCCGCCGCCATACCAGTCGCGCTCTCTCAAAAATGTTACAGTTTGCACGCGGCTTTGAAAAAATTGGTCTTTTTTTACAGTATCACACGAATCACTAAAAAAATAGCCATTTTTTTGAATTTTGTTGAAAACAATCACTTTTTCATATACAATGCTAAATAGAAATGCCAATTTACTATATTTTTTGGCTATAATTAAGGAGGTCATTATGGCACAGAATCCAATCGTAACAATCGAAATGGAAAACGGCGATATCATCAAAGCTGAGCTTTATCCGGAAATCGCCCCAAATACAGTAAATAACTTTATTTCACTGGTACAGAAAGGTTTTTATGACGGTGTTATCTTCCACCGTGTCATCAAAGGATTTATGATTCAGGGTGGCGATCCGGAAGGAACCGGTATCGGTGGTCCTGGATACAGCATCCGCGGTGAGTTTTCTCACAATGGTTTCACAAACAATCTGAAACATACACCAGGTGTTCTGTCTATGGCTCGTACTATGATGCCGAACTCCGCTGGAAGCCAGTTCTTCATCATGCACGCTGCCGCACCACATCTTGATGGTGAGTATGCAGGCTTCGGTAAAGTAATCGAAGGTATGGAGAATGTAAACAAGATCGCAGAGACACGTTGTGATTACAGTGATCGTCCGATGGCACAGCAGAAAATGGCTAAAGTTACTGTGGAGACTTTCGGTGTAGATTATTCGGAACCGGAAAAATGCTAATTCTTGTTTAGGGATGGCTTAAAATTTACCATTTTTATTTTTAATAGGAACTCCAGCAATTTTTTCTCAGTCGCTAACAATCGCTCCTTGAGATAAAATTGCTGGAGTTCTTAATCTACACAGAGAATTTTGTAAATTTTTGCGCCACCCTGCACTGCGTGCCACACTACGTGCAGAATTTTCGTTTCACTTCTATGCTTTACACTTACTTTAATAAAAGCTGGTCTATTCTATATAAAACTGAAATAACAAAATCAGAGAAAGTTTCCTCAACGAACGATTAAGCGAACGACTGAGTTTCACAAGGTTTTGCGCAAGTGGGAGGCGACCAGCTTTTATAGGAGCCGGGAACGTGCGCGATGAAACCGCCGTGAAACGAAGGTAGTGAACGTCTAGTGAGTGAGGAAACTTTCTCTGATTTTGTTTTCACATATTAAATTTTAACCAATACAATAAATAAACCTTTTTAGCGATGTCTACGTGCCCGCGCCTTATATTTCTTCTCCCCAAAGATCCAAAACAATATCAGCGCAATCAGCGTTCCAATGATCATTCCCACAATCACATCACTCGGATAATGCACTCCAACATACAATCTCGATAATGATATCGCAAACGCAAGAATCAACGCCGGCACCCCGATTCCGCGATGACAGCTTTTATAGATCACCACCGCTGACGCGAAGGATGCGGATGCATGTCCGGACGGGAAGGACCAGTCTTTTTGTGCCGGGATCAGGCATTGCAATCCCTGCACGACTTCGTAAGGGCGAACACGCGCCACATAATTTTTCAACAGGAAATTTGTCACACACAGAGAACCAAGCAGCGCCAACAGGGACAAAATCCCCGCACGTCTGGTTTTCTTTGGAAACAGTAAAATGACAGATAACACAATCCAGAAAATTCCGGCATTTCCAAGATTCGTGACAGCGATCACGATCGGATTCAACGTTTCCGAACGCAAATGGTTTTGAATAAAAAGCAACAGCTGCCCATCCCATATATTTAGTTGTTGAAGAATCGTATCTAATATTGCCATTCTGCTCCATTTCCTTCCTATCGTATTTCACAAAATTTTATAAAAGAAATCCCACTGTATGAGCATCATAAATGATCTGCAGTGGGACTCCCCGGAACAAAAATGCTCCTGATATCGTTGTTTCTCACCATTAAGGTGAAAGTTATGTTTTCTCTCGTATCTTAATTAGAATTTGAATATTGCTACTCCATATGGCGGAAGTTCATATGCAAAGGAATACGGTCTGCCGTCACACTCTGATTTCTCAGCCTGGTAAACGGTTGGTCGCTCTGTACCTTCGCCGCCGAATTTCGCATCATCACTGTTCAGTAATAAGGTGTATTTTTTCTTTTTCGGTACGCCCACACGATAATCCGGACGTGCCATCGGTGTAAAGTTGCATACAAACAGTAAGCTGTTTCTTCCGGATTTGCTGTGACGCACAAAACTGAAAATGCTTCGATATCCGTCATTTGGATTGATCCACTCAAATCCTTCCGGATGATCATCCAGCTCATACATTGCCGGATATTTTTTGTAAATCGTCAGCAGTCCTTTTACAAATGACTGTAAGTGACTGTGTTTTTCATCTTCCAGAAGATCCCAGTCAAGTTCGCGTTTCTCACTCCACTCTCGCAACTGTCCGAAATCCTGTCCCATAAATAACAACTTCTTGCCCGGATGCCCCATCATGAAGGAATATCCAACCATCAGGTTGCGGTATTTATCAATGCCAAGTCCCGGCATTTTGTTCAGCATGGAACATTTCAGATGAACCACCTCATCGTGAGAAAGTACCAGAATGTATTTCTCACTGTAGTTATAGCTCATGGCAAATGTCATCTTGTTGTGGTTATCTTTACGGAAATACGGATCCAGTTTCATGTAATCCAGGAAATCATGCATCCATCCCATATTCCATTTGTAAGTAAAATTCAGACCGCCATCTTCGGCTTTTCCGGTTACCATCGGCCATGCGGTGGATTCTTCTGCGATCATCACTGCGCCCGGATTTCTGCCGCAAACCAGTGTATTTAAGTGACGGAAGAATTCGATTGCTTCCAGATTCTTATTCTCGCCGTACTCGTTTGGTACCCACTGACCGGCTTCTTTTCCGTAATCCAGATACAGCATGGAAGCAACCGCATCCACACGAAGTCCGTCAATGTGATATTTTTCTACCCAGAGCAATGCGGAGTTTAACAGGAAGTTCTTGACCTCAGTTTTTCCATAGGCAAAAATCTTGGTGCCCCAGTCCGGATGCTCTCCTTTTCGCGGATCTGCGTACTCATACAGACAGGTTCCGTCAAACTCTGCCAGTCCGTGTGCATCTCTTGGGAAATGCGCCGGAACCCAGTCAAGAATAACACCGATTTTATGTTTGTGCAGATAGTTTACCAGATATGCAAAGTCCTCCGGCGTTCCATAACGGGAAGTCGGTGCAAAGTATCCGGTTACCTGATAGCCCCAGGAACCATCAAACGGATACTCGGAAATTCCCATCAGCTCAACGTGAGTATATCCCATCTCTTTTACATATTTGGTCAGTTCCACTGCCAGTTCACGGTATGTATAGAATCCGGTGTCTTCATCATAACCCGCATGACGTTTCCAAGAACCCGGATGTACCTCATAAATGGACATCGGCTGACGGTATACCTCATCATCCTTGTGCTCAGCACGCGCCTGCATCCATTTCTCATCAGACCATTTCAGTTTGCTGATATCTGCCACCTTGGATGCTGTTCCCGGACGCATCTCCGCATAGTTTGCATACGGATCTGCCTTATACAGTTTGCGTCCATCCTGAGTTTCAATGAGGTATTTATACATGTCACCGATCTTCACATTGCTGACAAACAGCTCATAAATGCCATTTGGCTCCAGTCGTTTCATCTCATGTGAAGTCTCATTCCAGTCATTGAATGAACCGATCACCCACACACGTTTTGCGTTCGGTGCCCAGACAGCAAAATTTACGCCCTGCCATCTGCCTTTTTTACAAGGATGTGCCCCAAGTTTCATATACATATCATAATGCACTCCTGCGCCAAACAGATACATATCATACTCAGAAATGTTCCCCATAATGTTTCTCCTCCTTAAAACCCTCTTTTATTTTCAAGATTTACGGATAAATCTTTTTCAGCGATTACTCAAAATCTTTTTCATGAAGAATCAGATAATCGTTTTCGTTATATTTCTTTGAGAAAATAGAACCAAATGCTTTTTTGATTCCGCTGCCTTCTGCTTTCTCAATGGCTTCATCCACAATGTCTTTTACCTCTGCCAGTGTGGTTGCGCGATCCAGCTTCTGAATATTGTTGATACGGTTATATAAAGCCAGAACGCCCATCTCATCAATGGTGCACTCCATCTCTTTTGCATAAGATTTACCAAAATCAACTAACTCATCAATCGTAAAAATCGGAATATCGATCTTTTCTGTAAATTTCTTAGTGAAGCCAAAATCAAGGTTCATAACTTTACGGATTCCTGCTCTGGTATCTTCCAGGATCACAACCATACCCTGTGTATTCTGTTCCATAACCTGAGACATGTAAGCTGCTGTTTCTGCTGTCAGCTGACCTGCCTTGTCTACGATCAGATATCCGCCCTCAATCTTCGGAATCAGCGCTGCAAAATCTTTGTGGTTCAGAGATTCTGCACTAATCTTGCCGA
This sequence comes from Eubacterium ramulus, assembly GCF_003122485.1. Taxonomy (GTDB): domain Bacteria; phylum Bacillota; class Clostridia; order Lachnospirales; family Lachnospiraceae; genus Eubacterium_I; species Eubacterium_I ramulus_A. Next base: position 6,221 of record NZ_JRFU01000084.1, on the reverse strand, counting down.
TCTTCGCATCTTCATTTCCGATTTCTTTCTGAATTGCTTTGATCAGGCTTGTGGCAAATACGGTTTTACCACTTCCTTCCTCACCCTGAATCAGAATATTACCTGCCAGAGAAGTAACGGAATTGCCGATTCTTGTTTTTGCGCCTAACAGAACCTGACGGATCTGGTCTTCCATACCCGGTACTGGAAGGAAATAAGAGAATAATTCCTTCTGTTCCTCTGTCAGTTCTTTTTTGTCTTCCTCGATATCATCCGGCATCTGGATCTCCGGTAAAACACCAGTATTCTGAGATACGCCGGTCGGTGCTGTTCCGGTTACCGGAACTTCTACATTTGCATTTTCCACAAACATCTGTGTTGCCTGTGCCAGTACTTTTTCCAGTTCTTCATCCGGAACCGGCTCAACCACACTCAGTCGTTTTTCTTCTTTCGGTTCTTCCTCAGCTTCGGCTTCTTCCTCTGTCTCTGCTGTTTTTTCTGCACGTGCTGCCTTCAAATCCGGCATTTCTTTTGTTGTAGACAGATCTTCTTTTTCCTCTACCGGTGCTTCTTCTTCAACATCTTCCAGTTCTGCATCTGCTGCCTCTACAGACGGTTCAGCTGCTTCAACTACAGTCTCCTCATCAGCCGCTTTTTCTGTTTCCGGCTCAATCTGTGATTCTGTCTCTACAGTTTCTGCTGCTTCTTTTGTTTCTTCCGTCTCAGACTCTGCTTCTGCTGTTTCCTCTAAATCTTCTTTTGCTTCTGCTTTCTCAGATTCATCCGGAACCAGTGCTGCTGCAACGGTATCTTCCGGAACCGGGATTTCCTCTCCCGGAGTTGCTGATAAAATCGGGATCAGTGTTTTCAGACGTTCCATGATCTCACCGGCTTCCACCAGTGCATGCTCTTTGGAAATTTCCAGCTTCTTCTGTTCTGCCGCTGCGATTGCGATCTCAGCCGCATGTTTTGTCTTTTCCCATTCATCCAGAACTTCTTCAATGCTTGCCTGTGCGGATGCCGCTTTTTCCTCAATGGTATCCTCTTCTGCATTTTCTTCCTCAATGGCTTCTGACAATGTCTCCTCCGGCTTCGCTTCCGTTTCCGGCTCGTCTTTCTTATCGGATTCTTCTGCATTTTCAGCCATCAGTTTGTCAAATTCTTTCTTTAACCGCTCGTCGACCTGCTCATTGATCTTCTCTTTGTCAAACGTAAAGGTCTCCTCTGCCTCATGCTCACCGTTCAGATATGGAATGTCACCGACAATCTTCTTGATGTTCTCCATGGTATCTACCACGGTTTCTTTTTTGGTTGCTTCCATGATCTGCTTCATGCTCTTTGCAAGTTCTTCCTCCAGGTTGGAAGTATTAAACTTGCTTGCTGTAACCGTTGTCTCCGGTGTCTTTACCATCTCATGGATGACATTTTTGCGCTCCGGTGCTGCCGGAATGCTGATCTCCACCATTCCTTTTTTCTCACGGAACTGTTTGTATTTTTCCTCCTGTGCCGGAGTAAGCGGTTGATACAGACGTTTCAGATCTAACGCTTTCTCCACATATTCACCTTCACCAAACCAGAGAATCAGTTCGTCACAGGTCTCCACGCATTTATCACGCATATCTGCCTGTCCGTATAATGCAGCCAGCTCATATGCCCATTTTTCCGTATATTCATGCTCTTTCAATTCTTCCAGGATCGCGATACGGTCTGTCAGTGGCGTATCCTTCAGGCAGCTGATCTCATATGCCAGCACATAACGCATATTGTCTTTTGGTGCAATCTCAAGAAACTCGTTATAATATTCCTCAGCCTCATCAATCCTTTTTGCTTTGATGGACACTTCTGCCAGCTTGCTTACGATATTTCTTCCAATCGGAGAATGATCATATGCCTGCAGTAACACTTCCCTGCAGGCGTCATATTTCTCTGTTTTTTCGTAAATATCGCTCACCATACACAGTGTATTGCTGCTGCGCACCTTTTTCCAGTTAATGGTATCCGCCATCTCTGATGCTGTGGCGTAGTCACCTGCAGCCATCAGATTCTGAAGCTGCTCCAACTTTAACTTATACTCATACTTATCCACCGTTATTCACCTCATGTCTGTATTTTTTGTTTTATTCAAAAATTTACTTTTTTTCCTCTGTCTCCTCATATTTGCGGATCGACGCTTCCGGCTCCTCCGTAGCTTTCATCTTCACTTCATTTGTCACAGTATCCACCGTGTCAAGTTCGATATACTCATCGGTTCCTTCCGGCAATCGCCGCTTTTTCAACACATGCTCTACCACACGCTTGATAATATAGTACAGTACCGCAAAAATCGGTACACCAAATAACATACCAATGACGCCAAAACTTCCGCCAAACAACAGGATTGCAAAGATAACCCAGAACGGGCTCAGACCAGTCGTATTTCCAAGGATCTTCGGACCAATAACATTTCCGTCCACCTGCTGTAAAACAATGATGAAGATAATGAAATAAAGACCTTTCATCGGATCTACCAAAAAGATCAGGATCACACTTGGAATCGCGCCGATATACGGTCCAAAAAACGGGATGATATTCGTCACACCAACGATTACGCTGACCAGTGCCACATACGGCATACGCAAAATAGCCAGTCCAACAAAACAGATACAGCCAATGATCAGCGAATCAATAATCTTTCCGATGAAAAATCCACCAAACACATCATCTGCTTTTCGTATCACTTCCATGACCACATTTCCGTAACGTGGACGGAAGATCGCATAAATAATTTTCTTTAACTGACCAATGAATTTTTCTTTGGTCATTAACACATATACAGCAACAATAAAACCGATGATCACATTAAAGATTGCTCTTACGACGTTATAAACACCGGTTGTGATACTTGCAATAAAATCAGACTGCTGCAACACATTTTTGCGCAGCCAGTCTTCCAGATAAACCGATGCATCCGCAATGAACGTATCCAGCTTTCCTGATATAGCACTGTTCTGTTTGGTCAGACGATCCACCCATTTCGTTAGATTTTGGACTTTTTCACCCATACTCGTGACGATATCTTCAATACAAACTACCAGCCGTGGAATGATCAACCAGATCAGTACCACAATGATTGCCAAAAAGATCGCCATGGCAAAAGCTACCGACGCTGCCCGGATTTTCTGACACTGTTTGCGTGTCAGTTCTTTTGATTTTTGTCTGCTTCTTTTATATAAAAAACGTTCAAACCATTTCATGATCGGATTAAGCAGATATGCCACGATCACTCCTACTAAAATGGCCTGAAGACTCTGTAAAATCTTTTGGAAACCGGAAAATAATCCGTCAAATCGAAGTACCACAAAAAAGATTGCGATGCAGACCACAACTATCAAAATGACAGTCAGGCCAATCGCCAGATATGGTCGGATATCCAGATTTACTTTCTTTTTCTCCGGTTGTTTCTCAGTTGCAGTATGTTCTTTTTTTGTTTCTTCCTGCATGCTAAAATTGCCTTTCTAAAAATCTCCCAAACTCAATCGTGATAGCTGAAATAAGTATACCATACTTTTTCTGCACATAACAGAATTGTTCGCAAAAAAATCAAAAAGAATCCCGTTTCCAGGATTCTTTTCGTTTTTCTTTATCCGTTGTTTATACAATCTTAAGGATCTTTTTAATCTCTGTAATAATTGATCAGGCAGCCTTTCAGAATGATAGTTCTCTCATCCTCTGTCAGATCACCCATTTTCAGAGTAAACGGTTTTAATTCACCGTCTTTTACTACGTATGCTTCGATATCTGTCAGCTTGTCCTCGATGGCTTTGCGCACATTCGGTACAAACAGATAATCACCGTTTGCAAATGGGAGATCTCCTTCCGGAATCAGGAATGGAAGCATACCCCAGTTGATCAGGTTGGAACGATAACGTTTGGTTGCGTACTCGTTGGCAATGTTTGCCCATCCGCCTAATACTTTCTGGCAGGAAGCAGCCTGCTCTCTGGCAGAACCGTCACCCGGTTTTACTGCAAAAATCGTACTTCCGATACCGAAGTTCTCACGGTTCAGATCCGGGTATTTTGCCTTAATGGTCTCAATGACCGGTGCAAGCTCCGGAAGTGCCTCCGTCGGTTTCTCACCGGTGATTCTTGCTTTCTCTGCTTTCTGAACTTCTTTTGCCCGACCTACATATTCCGGATCCTTTCTGGACAGGGCGAACTCAGCCAGTGCCAGCGGATTGGAACGATAAGAAGATGTCTCACCGGACGGGATCAGCTCATCTGTTGTAGTAACCGGATCATGGATCTCAGATACCACTTTCAAAACCAGATTGTCTGTCAGTGCGCTCATTGCCGGCCAGTCTTTGATGTTTGGTCCGAATTTCAGTTCTTCGTTCGGATCAGCCACACCTTTGCTGTCAAATACACGGTTCTCATAAATTGTTTTATCAAAGAAATATTTCGGTCCTGTGTATTCTACATCCAGATCTGTAGCCGGTGTCAGATAACCTTTGTTTGCAGCGGTTGCAGCGATGGAACGTGCATCCATCAGTGCTACGGAAGCGATCTGTCCATTCTGCAGTTTGGAACCTTCACGGTTCGGGAAGTTTCTGGTTGTATGACGGATACTGAATCCGTTGTTATTCGGTGTATCACCGGCACCGAAACATGGTCCACAGAATGCAGTCTTCATAATTGCACCTGTCTCCATGATCTTAGCTGCGGCACCATTTTTTACTAATTCCATGTAAACTGGCATACTTGCCGGATATACGCTTAAAGTAAACTCATCCGGTCCGATGCTCTTGCCATTCAGAATGTCAGCAGCGGCACAGATATTTTCAAATCCACCACCTGCACATCCTGCGATAATTCCCTGATCTACATATAATTTTCCGTTGCGAATCTTATCTCTTAATTTGTACTCTACGGCTCCATCCAGACTTACTAACGCGTTTTTCTCAACTTCAGCCAGAATCTCTTCCAGATTTGCATTTACTTCATCAATAGTATAAGTATTGCTTGGGTGGAACGGCATAGCGATCATTGGTTTGATCTCGCTTAAGTTCACCTCAACACAGCCATCGTAGTAAGTAACTGCTTCCGGTTTCAGTTCTGCATAATCTGCAGATCTGCCGTGAATATCATAAAACTCTTTAATTTTTTCATCTGTAACCCAGATAGAAGACAGACAGGTTGTCTCTGTGGTCATAACATCCACGCCGATACGGAAATCTGCGCTTAAGGATGCAACACCAGGTCCGACAAACTCCATAACTTTGTTATTTACATAACCATTTTTAAATACCGCTCCAATGATTGCCAGAGCCACATCCTGCGGGCCAACACCTTTCATCGGTTCACCGGTCAGGTAAATTGCTACTACACCCGGCATTTTGATATCGTATGTTTTGCACAGTAACTGTTTTACCAGCTCCGGACCGCCCTCGCCCATAGCCATAGTACCAAGGGCACCGTAACGTGTATGGGAGTCAGAACCAAGGATCATTTTGCCACCGCCGGCAAGCATTTCACGGGCAAACTGATGGATAACTGCCTGATGAGGCGGTACATAGATTCCGCCGTATCTCTTTGCACAGCTCAGTCCAAACATGTGGTCATCTTCGTTGATGGTTCCGCCAACCGCACACAGACTATTGTGGCAGTTTGTCAGTACATAAGGAACCGGGAATTTCTCCAGTCCTGACGCACGTGCTGTCTGGATGATACCGACAAATGTGATATCATGGGAAGTCAGCTTATCAAATTTAATCTGAAGCTGCTCCATATTTCCGGAAGTATTGTGTGCTTTCAAAATACGATATGCCATTGTACCGGTTGCAGCTTCTGCAGCGGTCACTGTTTTTCCTGTTTTTGCCGCAAGACATGCTGCAGCCTCCTGATTATCTTCGATAATCTCCGTTCCATTGAGCAGATATACACCATTCTCATGTAATTTTATCATGGTTCTGGCCCTCCTTAGAAAATTCTTTTTTACAAACTCTTAATTCCAATATTATAATAAGGCACAAAATAAAAAGCAAGTTTTTTCACTTCAACTCATTAAAGTTTCTGTTTATTTCTCACAGCGGCTTACCCATTCCTGCAATTCTTTCACATCAAAATACATTACGGAAAGTTTCATCCATCCATGGTTTCAGTTTCATACACAAATCTTTTTCCAATAGTTGAAATCCGTTTTCTTTTGTATAACGAAATTCAAGAATGCTCCAGCATTCTTGTTGCGAGGTGCGCGTCATGCAATT
>NZ_JRFU01000083.1 GCF_003122485.1 Eubacterium ramulus | reverse complement strand
GCGGCTTTGAAGTCTATCATGCCTTCAAAATCAGACTTTGATGCCATCGGATTTTCCATCGGTTCTCCCTGGATTCCTAATGAGTATTATGAGGCATTTGCACCAGATGGAAAAGAAGGACGTGAATATAACGCGGAAGAAATCTATCAGATGCTAATTCACCAAAATCATACAAATAGAATCTCTCAGATGCAGAGCAGACCAAATCATACAAATGGTGCTTCTCAGATGCAAGCGGATCAGAATAACACAAACGGAGTCTCTCAAATGCAAACAGATCCGAACAATGCAAATAAATCCTCTCAGATACAGACAGACAACGGGAAATCTGAAAAGAGTTCTTTTGACCGACATGATATCTGGCAGGGTATCTGCGATAAAATACAGCTTCAGGATAGCTGGAATAAAAAAATCCAATCTGCATTCAGACAGTGTGGTGATTCCACCGGAATGCCACAGCATGTCCGAACCATCGTACAGGATATTGCCCGACGCTCCGGTTTAAACTGGAAACAGATCCTTCATGATTTTTTACAGTCCGACACCTATGACTACAACTTTCTTCCCCCGGATCGAAGATATGCGTTTTCCGATTTTTATCTGCCTGCATACAACATGGATGAAGAACATCAGACTGCGGATGATATCTGGGTATGTATCGATACTTCCGGATCTGTTACGGGAGAAGAACCGACCTGCACGATGGCTGAGATTCTAGATGCTATGAGACAGGCAGGCTTAAAAGGAAGCATTTCCTTTTTTGACAGCAACATTACGGATCCGGAACCCTTTGAATCTGAAAACGACCTAAAAGACCTGACCGCACAGGGTGGCGGCGGCACCAGTTTTCATATTATCTTCCGTTACCTGAAAGAGAAACTGTATCCGAATCTTCCACGGGCAATTCTTATTTTTACGGATGGATGTGCAAGATTTCCAGATGAAAAAGAGGCTTTCAATGTGCCGGTATTGTGGCTGATCTGCAAAGGTGGAAATGCGGATGTGCCATGGGGACAAGTAATCCAGTTGTAACGGCATTCTCCCCCGCGATTTAGCCTTTCAATCTTGTCCTCACGATGGTTCTTATAGTATAATTATTTTATATACGATTACGATAAAAGCCCAAAGATATACTGTATTTCAGACGAAAACAAAAGGGGGATTCTTATGATCAACATTACATGGGGTAATCTTATGCCACCACGCTGTTCGCAGGCATACATTGTAAATTTTTTGCTGGCGCCTTCATTTTTTAATAACCCGGATTTGGGAAAATCGATTCAGGAGTCATCTTTTTATCAAAGAAAAGACGGTACGATTCTGGATGCGCTGAATAACGTTAAAGCCTTTCGCAGCAGATTATTTAACTTCGGTGACTCTCCCAAGACATCTGAGAAGCTCATCAATCTGCTGTTGTTGAAAACCAAACAGGACAATATCGCATATACACTGGATACTTTTCCAATCCGTCATGAATTTAAAAAGCAATGGAAATTTTTCCTCAAAGAATATTTTGGTGACCAATATTCCATATACCTTGAAGATTATAAAAAATATATTCATCTCTTCCTTGAGGACAATTACACCATTGAAGATTTTGAAGCTGAAGCTGACACGGATTTTTTTAAAAGAGTAAAATCCGATCGACGGGATTTTCAAAAAAACAAAATTACCATTCCTTATCACGGAAATGAAATTCCGCTTGGCAAACTGTTGCATTCCATAGAAGCTGCCGATTACAGTAAATCCCCCTTCCTTGATGAACGAAACAGCTCCGATATTTCCAGTGAGGATAATTTATTTTTTGAACGTCTGTCCACCTTATCCATCCTCGCCTGTGTCTGGATTATTTTTGCAAAAGTGGAAGAAAAAGAAAACAAGCAGATCACATCTGAAAGGAAAGACAAAAAGAATGTATATGCAGAGCTGATTGTACGTCTGGCTCCGATGATTTTTCCAACAGAGACCGTCAATACACTTTTTTACACCACTCCTGAAAATGATGGTTCGGATTTCATTGCAGACACTTTTGAAATCCCATCGGAAAAAACAGACACTGCTGAAGCCAGAAAAATGTTAGCTCCGGTTCCAGGCTACATTAACGCAAAGGCATTTACAGAAGCGGGCGAACTCTGTGAACAGGTATTTCAGAGCTACAAATACGCCTCCGACCTTATCATGGCTGAGACTCTGACGTATCTGCATACCTGCTGTGTCAACGGTTATCCGGTTCCAAAAGCATTTTCATCCATCGAAGATATTGAAAAACAGGCATACTACTATGGCAGTATTTACAGCAGTCAGAAAAGAAATGATATTAAGGCGGCTCCTGTGCCTTCAAAGACAGTCACATCCGGATTTTTTACCGCCAACTGTAAAAATAAGATTTATGACTGGATAGAAAAAACCAAACCGGAAAGCTGGAAGAGTTCTGTCTCAAGTGTACCGGAATCAGCAATTTTACCGCATGTGCATCAGAGAATGCTGCTCATTCATGACGATTTTGATCTTAATCTGCAGGATGCCCTTAATGTTCTGGATCGTATCAAGAAAAATATCGCTACTGAAAAAGAAACAACGATCTCTGACTGGAAAAACTTCGAACTGTACATAAGATGTGATGAGGCGGAAGCTACTCCTATACTGGATACTGCCCTCAGTTATTTTACGGAAAACAATGAGATCAGATCTTCCGCAGATTTTTCTCTCATTAAAATTTATCTGATTGATGAAGCAAAACGAAGCGCGGATTACCTGTTTGCCAGACATCCTCTGTTTTATCCGCTCACTTTGCCAAAACGGAATGCGAATGAAATAGAAAAAGTCCAAAATATGCATCTGGTCATCTTCTCCGATAATCCAGATCACAACTATGCAAAATGGCTGATCAAAGAAGCCTTTTGGACCTTGCCGCGCTTATGCGAAAAAATCAATACCAAGATTTCCCTGATTTCTCCGCATGCTTCTGAAATTGCAGATTCCATTTTGTTGGATTGCCCGGGACTGGCTGATTTTTCTTATCATGTCAATCGCAATAAATCATACGCAGATACGGACAACGAATCCAAAAATATTCAGATTGATGATATTCCATTCCCGGAAATCTGGTATCAGGACACTTCCTTTTCAAGTCGTTCCATTTTGAACACCTTGAAAGATATCAGTTCTTCCAACGATTATTTATACTTCGTTGTGGACTCTGTTTCCGATGTAGGAAGCATCAAACTGGCAACCAGAATCCGGGAGCTTACGATCCGCAAATCGGTTCTGGACGGACGTATCAACAGTTATTCAAAGAAAAATTTTATCATTGCGGTTCACTGTACCGATCCGGATTATGCAGGTTTGTCCAAAGATCTGATCATTCCAAAGGAAACGGAGCATGCAAACAAATGGTTTAATAATTATAATTTTATTCCGTTTGCTTCTATCGCAGATCTGTATTCCTGGGATCAGTTAAACGGAGGTGTCATTGAAGAAATATCACAATGCGTTCATTTGCAGTACTGTCAGTCTTCTCAGCAAAAAGATGCCTGCTATGAGAATCTGAAATCATATTTTGAGCGATTATACAACCGTGATTCTTCCTTTTCTGCTGCCGTGAGCATGCCATACCGCTTATTTGAAGCAGGAATCACACCGACACCGGACTGGAGTTCCTGGGATATTCAGGATCCGGATGCCTGGTGGAATCCGGAAACACGCTCTCATATGGCCGAAACATATCTGGAAAAACTGACCGATACATCCGTGACAGATGCCAAGAATGAACATCCTTCGTTTCATCAGGATCTTGTCGAACAGCTTGCCAAATATGAGCAGATGCGTTGGTGCTGCTATCAGTTAACCCGCGGCTGGCTGCCAGTAGAACCATCTCAGGTATTGCAATATATCAATAGCGGTGTGAGCCGCCACACGTTGCAGATTGCGAAACTTCATCCATGTATCTGCTCCTGGAATGATCTGAAAACACTACAGGAAATTTTATCTGATGAAGCCAAAAGAGAGATCTGCACCAGCAAGAATATTGATACCTTAAGCAAGGAAGAACTTATACCGTTATTAAATCCAAAATTTGCAAAATATTTTTCCTATGAAAAAGATTATTCGTATTTTCAGAAACTCAACTATGAAAATATTGAAAAAACAGCGGATATATTGACGAATCAATGGCACACCGACCAAGCTTTTTGATTCAGAGAAACCAGAGAGATAAAGCACAAAGGCAGGTATAAAATGATATCAAAATACAAAAACGTAGCTGTCATTTATGGTGGAAAAGGCAGAAATTACGCCGAAGCACTTCACAAATCCATTTTAAAAATATCAGATGATGAACGATATCCCATCTGTTCCAAACTCATTATGGAACCTTAATAGAGATCCGCAAACGGTTAAACAAAAAAAGACAGGATCTAACCGAAGAATAGCTGTATTCTATGAAGTAAAAAATATAACACTCATCAAAAAGCAAAGCCTGTGAAGAAATATATCGGTACTTTCTTCACAGGCTTGTTTATTATGTCAAAAATAGGAAGCAACGACCTCTCCATACTCCGGATCCAGCGTATCAAGAATTACTACACAGCGATTCTGCTTTGCATATTCCTCAATCTGATGTCCGGAAGCGTCCAGATCCGGCACATGCCATGGAGCCCGACTTCCCATACCAACCGCTTTCATCTGTTCTGCTGGCACTCCAAAATTTTTTAATAATTCTACTACCGCTGAGGCTCTCGCCGCGGAAAGTGTCTGGCAAAAATCTTCTTTTCCTGTTGCTGATGCAGTACATCCAACTACGTAAACACTGTTTTGTGGATGATCCAGCAATGTCTGTGCGACATTGCCGATTGCCTTTTTGTCCTGTTCCTCATCCTCGAACACGCCTGATCACCAACAAAAGAAACATTTTCTGAATCCAGAACCACGGTCTGCAGTGGCGTAATATCTGATACCCGCTCATCAGCAGGCACAATGGAAACAGATGGAAGATCTGAGTAAGCAGTCGAAGAAGCTGAGTCCACAGAAAAATCATAAGATGCTGCTCCTGCCTGCTCCAGCACAGCTGTCCAAATTTCAATCAGCTTTGCTTTCTGCACTTCCGATAAACGTTCCTGCGGTTCTGCTGTCTGTCCTGCATACATCCAAAGTACATTTACACCTTCCAGGTCTGGAATTGCTTTTTCATCCACAAGGGCTTCTACAATATCTGCGGTATCTGTATGAAAGAGATCATCTTTACAGAAATTTAAATAACCTGTAGTTGAAAGTCCCGGATCTGCCACAACCAGATATTTTTCATCTGTTTCAGCAGATTTCAAAGAATTTGCTGCCAGACGGATGGCATCCAGCGTATCAACTTCTTCATATTTTGCCATGCCATTCGTGTTAAACGCTGCCAGAATCTGATCACGCTTATCTTCTGCCAGAGACTTCAGTTTTCTATCTGAAAGCCCCTTTGTGGACGGTTCTTCAATTGTTGCCTTCAGAAATTCTTCCGGTTTACCGTCTGCCCGGATCAGGCTGACGGTACCGTATGTATAGGTACACTGATATACTTTATCTGCAATTTCTTTTGCATTTGGTGAGATCACATTGGCATTGGAATGTGCTCCTACCACAACGGACGTTCTTCCACCCACTCATAAACGTTTTGCACCAATTGCTCCGGGCAATCCAGCTGTATCTGTGCCGCTTTCTCAAATACTGCCTGTTCTGAAATGCCATATTCTGTTTTGATCTTTGCGGCAAGTTTTTGTGTGTCTATCTGTTTCATAGCATTAGCCTCCTTTCTGATATATTTTTGTCTCTCATTCATCTCAGTCTGAGTTGAGACTCCCACTTCTGCAAGTGGTGAGT
>NZ_JRFU01000082.1 GCF_003122485.1 Eubacterium ramulus | reverse complement strand
AGAGAAAATTGGTTACATTTAATTTGTACTTTTTCTTGACATAGGACCAATGGAAGGACATGATTATGCCATTGGCATAGATTCAGATGGGAAGATGTACAGGCAGGATATTGCTGAAGAGAATGGCGAGATAGAACCATATTTGATTGATGATGTTATAGATATTGTCTGTGAATGGAACTATGAACTGATACTTGATGCGGAAGCACACAGGAGTGATCCAAAGGATTTTAACGACTATAACGAGTATCAGAGCAAGTATGAAAGTCTGAAAGCAGATGAAAAGAGACTGGACAGATTGTTTGATAAAACCAGTTATGGTAAGGAACTTATAGAAGTTGCTACAGAGCTTGCAGACAGGGTTATTGCCCAGCTGGGTAATAAAGAACTGGAAAAAGCTGCTGTAACAGTAGCAGAAGGAGTAAGAGAATACAGTACGGGTAAGAGAGGAAGGTGATTCTATGGCTGATAAAGTTCATTGTATAAGGAAAACACTAAGACTTATGCCACAGGAAGCGAAGGTACTTTCTGATAAGGCAAAGGCAAATGGAATGAATGAAGCCGAATATATCAGGCTTCTAATCAGTCAGAAACCAAATGACTATCCGGAAGTAAGGAAACTTCTTAAAGAGCTTATCAATGAGATAAACCGAATCGGCATTAACATCAATCAGATTGTATTTAACAGCAATGCACAGCTGTATTCCAAGAAAGATAAGGAACAGCTTGTGGCATATATGAAAAAGCTGAATCAGTCTGTCAGCGAGGCGGTGGTAAAGATTGGCAATCAGTAAGATACTTCATATGAAGGACAGCGGGAATTCTTTTCATGCAAGGCATTTGAAACGGGCACTGGATTATGTGATGAATCCTGAGAAAACGCAGGGAGGAAGACTTGTGGGAGCTATAAACTGCCAGGCAGATATGGCTTTTGAACAGATGATGGATACAAAGAAGCAGTTTGGAAAAACAGACAAGCGACAGGGGTATCACATCATTCTTTCTTTCAAAGAGGATGAGGTGGAACCGGATAGGGCTTTTGAGATAACACAGAAGTTTGTAGCAGAATATCTTGGTGATGCCTATGAAGCGGTATTTGTGGTTCATGATAATACAGACCATGTTCATTCACACATTGTATTTAACAGTGTAAGCTTTGTGGATGGGAAAAAGTATCGCTACGAGAAAGGTGACTGGGCAAAGTATATCCAGCCAATTACCAATAAGCTGTGTCAGGAGTATGGTCTTTCCATTATAGATGTGGAGGATGGCAGCAAAGAGAAACAGCACGAGAATTATAAGGATTGGAGCGAATATCGTGAAGGCAGCTTTGTGTGGGCAGATATGATAAAAAGAGATTTTGATGCCTGCATTTTACAGGCAAATGATTTTAGTGGATTTCTGGAGCTGCTGTCGGAAAAAGGATATGAGGTCAAGCAGGGAAAGTATCTGGCAGTCAGACCACAGGGGATGACAAGATTCAGAAGATGTAAGACTCTTGGCGAGAATTATTCACAGGAAGCTATTGTGGAGCGTATTGCGAAGGAAGATTTATCCTTTTACCAGTCACAGAATGAGGAAAGGCAGGCAGCGATAGTAAAGTGCTATGTCAAAAGATACCGCAGGGCGAAGATGTCAGGCTTGCAGAAAAGATATTATGCAAAGCTTTACCGGATTGGAAAGCTGAAAAAGAAGCCATATAGTCAGGTATGGAAGTATAAGGATGATATCCGAAAGATGCATAAGCTGCAGGAGCAGTATCTATTTCTGGTAAGGCATAAGATTGAGAGTGCGGAAGAACTTGTATCGGTACTTGATAATCTGACGGATAAGAAAAAAGAAGCATCAAAGGAAAAGAGTAAGACCTATAAGGCTAAGGAGAGATTCAAAGATATTTTTGACAAGGCTGAACAGATCCGGGGGCTTGATGATGCGGAATCGTGTTATCAGAGTGGGGATACCTTTTTTGAAGATGAGCACAATGCATGGGAAAGGCTTAACACTGAGCTTCTGGCACAGGGATACAGTGTGGAAGAGGTCGAGAGTCTTAGAAAAAAATATGAGAGCAAGTATGCACAGGACTGTAAGGCAGAACGGGCGGTATCAAAGGAACTTAATCTTGGAAGATCAATATGGAAGGAACTTACGGTATCAGCTTCGGCAGAAGAGAAGCAGTATGACAAAGAAACAATAAGAGACAGAAAAGAACAGCCGGTACGTTAGGCTGTTTTTTTTAGTGGTTAGGAGGCATATATGGAAGAAAAAAGAGAGCCATTAAGTGAAATGGCGATTGAGAGAAAGATACAGATTCTTCGTAATAAGCATATGGACAGTGAGGTTATTGCTCTTGTCAAAAGCGATTATGAATATGGACTGACTGATGATGAAATCGGTCTGTATCTTAACAAAAGTTATGACATTGAGCAGATGAAGGTGTTATCAAAATGTCTGCATAAGGGTGTATCAGAAGAGTTGTTAACGCTGCTGAAAGATAGCAGGATGGCAGCACCTAAGATGCAGACAGCATTGGATTACTATGAAAAAGGTGTGCCGATTGATGCAATCAGAGAGGTAGTCCAAAAAGATGATACAGCAGTAAACATGCGCAGGATGTTTGATGTGGTATTAGAAAAGCTTAATAAAGCCAAAGAGCAGATGCCACAGGATTTAGAGTATGTGAAAAGTCTTGTAGCTCAGATGGATGAAGTGGTTGCAAAGATCAATCATCAGAATGAAAGGTATGATGCCCTGAATAAGAAGCTTTCTGAAATAGAAACTTCCAAAGATGACGAGGAAGTCAGGGAGCGTCTGGTCAAGGAGAACCAGGATAAGGACGCTCTTATCAACAGTCAGCAGAATGAACTGAATAAGGCAAGCAGTACAATTGCAAGACTTAGGGATGATATTGAGAAAAAGGATAAGGAGATGAAGCGTATGGGAGACAGAATAGAGTCATTGGAAGATAAGATCATAAGTGTTGCCACAGAGAATAAGAAAGAGGCAGAAAGTAAGGCAGAGCCGCAGGAAAGCCAGTCCGTATCACAGGCAGATAAAAAGATGGTTGATACAGTTGCAGTTCCTCAGAATATGCAGGCTGTGGCAAATGGAATTCCGGTCTATTATCAGATTCCGGTAGTTGATGGTACTGGAAATGTGGTGCAGAGACTTCCGATTGAGCGAAGTGTGAGAAAGAGCAGCAACAGCGGAGTGGCAAGTCTTTTTGCAAGACTGTCATTTAAGAAAAAGTCAAGAGCAGACATTGTAAAGCTGGTTGCATCGGGAGACCTTGTTCCGGCGCAGCTTGTGCAGATTAAGAGTGCAATAGAAAAGGGACTTACTGAGTCACAGCTTGTAGAGCTTATAAACAACAACATTTCAGCGGAAAAGATGAAGGAGATCATTGAGATTGCTGTGCTTGAAAACAGCATGGCAGATTAGGAGGAACTTATGAATTTAGCAGTAGTAAATGAAGCAGTAACAGAGATGAATGGTGTGGAGCATCAATTTACAGAGGAAGAGAAAAACTTTGTTGTCCAGTTCGCATTCAGAAGCGGCAGCAAGGAAGACACGATTTCTCTTATTGAAGCTTTGGCACATTCAGCGGATAAGGCTGAGTCGGACGAGATTATGGTCACATACAGGTCTAAATATGATATGAAGCCTGCATGGGTGGAACAGGTGGAAAACCTGCTTGTGGCACTTGAAATGTATCGTATCGAGGAGGAGAAAGCAATCAATCATCTGGCAGATATTTTGACTACTTATGGTATTGATGTATCAGCCGAGGAAATCCGTACTACAGAGACAGAAACGCTTAAAACAACAGTTAGAGAGAAAGTGGAGGTGCGATAATGGCAGAAGAGATTCAGGAAGCGGTGCAGATCATCCGTGTAGCTTATGATGGCATTGAGATTGCCATGAAGGTAGGAAGCGGCGGCATTGCTGCCATGCAGAAGGCAATAGATTTCTTAAAAGGGATGCTTGATTATGAAAAGTCACTTGGCAAGACATCCATGAGAAAGCTGATCTTAAAAGGTGGCGATTTACAGGTGTTACAGTTTAATACCGAAGATATGAAAAAGGTTGAAAAGATGGCAAAGAAGTATGGAATCCTGTATTCGGTACTTCCAGACTGTAACAGGAAAGATGGACTGAGTGAGGTAATCTTTCATACAGAGGCAGTTCCCCGTGTGAATATGATGATACAGAAGCTCAAGTTTGGTAAGATTGCCACATTTGACGATTATCTGAAGAATGGAGATGAAAAATCCCTTGGCAAGCTGATGGATTTTTTGAAGAAACAGCAGGGAAACGAGAAAAGCCACACGATAGAAGGGGATAGGGTTAATACCGCTATTGACGGACTGATCGAAAAGGTCGGAATGTTTGCAATGGAAAAGAAAGCTATCAGTGTGGATCAGGTCAAGGAGAATTTCAGTATCAATGGTGAGCAGGCTGAAAGTGTTATCAAACAGCTAGAGACAATCGGTGTGCTTGGAAAGAAAAATGAGGATGGCACCCATACAGTCATGATGGACAAGGATGCATTTATCAATCGTGTTAGAGGCTATCAGGACCTTGCTGAGAGAATGAGGGCAGTTGCAGCATCAAAGAATGCGAACTTATCAGATGTGACTATCAGCAAGAAGCTGATTATCGAAGAGAATGACCATGCTGTTAAGACCAGAGTTCCCGGCACATGGGGAGAAGAGGCAAGATATGTATGGCTCCGTAAGGAAAACATCATGGAGATTCATGGTGGAAAGACAATGCTTACTTTCCTTGATTCCACCAAGGATTATAAGCTTTACGATGAGCAGAATCGTGTGGTGACAACCCAGAAAGGAACCGAGCTTTATACTCACTACGACAAGGTGGAGTCATCTGTCAGGGAGCGTTACGAGAAAGTACAGAAGCAGCAGAAAAAGACCACACAGAAGAAAACTGTTACCACGAAGAAAGCGAGGTAGCAGCCTATGCAGACAACAAAGAAAAAGCCGTCACTGATATTCATCCTTGTGGGTGCAGTGTTAGCCGGGTATCTTGGTTATCTGATAAATGGTGCGTGGGCAGAAGGGATTGCCTTTAATGAATTTATGGACAGATTCAATGAAGTATGTGCTGTTCCCTTTGCCAACTATTACAATTCCAATACAGTAAAAGCAGTAGCCATTGCATTAGGTATCTATGCGATGGCTATTGTCATGTATTACACCAGTCAGAGAAACTATATGCCCGGTAAGGAATTTGGTACGGCAAGATTTGAAAATCCGAAGCAGGTCAACAAGATACTTGCAGATAAGGATGAGAATTTCAACCGGATACTCAGCCAAAATGTGAAGATGTCGCTGGATTTTAGGAGACTCAAGCTCAATGGAAATATACTTATCTGTGGTGGTTCCGGAGCAGGAAAAACATTTTATGAAGTAAAGCCGAATCTGATGCAGATGCCACATAACTGTTCTTTTATCTGTACTGATCCAAAAGGTGAGATTCTTAGAAGTTGCGGGCAGATGTTAAAGAATAACGGATACAATGTGAAGGTCATCAATCTGCTTGAGATGGATAAGTCGGACTGCTATAATCCGTTTTCCTATATCAGAGAGGAAACAGATGTTGTAAAGCTGATTACCAATCTTATCAGTAATACCACACCAAAGGGTTCCACTCCAAGTGATCCATTCTGGGAGAAAGCAGAAGGATTATTTTTACAGTCAATCTTTTATTATGTGTGGCTTGAAGTACAGCCGGCAAAGAGAAACTTTGAGACAGTACTGAAGCTTCTTGGAGAAGCAGAAGTGACAGAGCAGGGAAAGGCGTCGAAACTGGATGTGCGAATGAAGTTCTTAGAGGAGAGTTCCCCACTCGGAGCTAATCATCCGGCAGTAAAGCAGTACAACAAATGTATGCGAGGTGCAGGAGATACCGTCCGTTCCATTATCATCAGTGCCAACTCAAGACTTGCATTTCTTGAAAATAAGCAGGTTTTACGATTACTCTCCAAAGATGAGCTTAATCTGTCCGATATCGGTATTGGTGTAAACGGAGATGGGGAGACAAAGACAGCACTCTTTTGTGTAATCCCGGATAGTGACAAATCCTATAACTTTATTATCGGTATGTTATACACGCAGATATTTCAGGAATTGTACTATCAGGCAGACTTTAATTGTGGTGGAAGGCTGCCAATCCATGTGACATTTATGTTAGATGAATTTGCGAATGTCGCATTGCCAGATGACTTCTGTTCACTGTTATCGACAATGCGAAGCCGTGAGATTTCAAGTATTATCATTATTCAGAACTTTGCCCAGTTAAAAGCACTTTTTAAAGATACCTGGGAGACAATTCCCGGCAACTGCGATACGTTCATCTATCTCGGTGGAAACGAGCAGAGTACGCATAAGTATGTGTCAGAGCTGCTTGGAAAAGGTACGATTGATAAGAAGTCAAGTGGAGAAACAAAGGGCAGACAGGGAAGCTCTTCAAGAAACTATGATGTATTAGGCAGAGAATTGTTTACACCCGATGAAGTCAGAAAGCTGGATAATAAGAAATGTATTATCTTTATCCGTGGTTTTGATCCTATCATGGACAATAAGTTCATACCGTTCAATCATTCGATGTTTAACCAGACAGCAGATGGCAAGGGAGAGCCTTATGTTCATCAGATAAGAGGAGCAGATAATCTTATCGGTCCGCCATTTGAGATTCTTTCAGACAAGGCAGTTAAGTATTATGAAAAGCTGAGGGATAAGGGCGAGAATGTGTATATAGATTCTCTTACCTATGAGCAGTTTATGATGCTTGGTGATGCGGAGTTAAGCAGAAGATTCTCCATGCAGGATGAGGCAGAGCAGAAAGCAAAGATTGACAGGGAGCAGGCAAATGAGCTTGAGTATGTCGATGAGTCACAGAAGTCTGATACTACAGAATGTGCTAACTCTTCTAATGGAAGTGCTGGTACTAAGCCTGTAAGGAATCCTGAGAGGGAAAAGCCTAAGTGGGAGGATACAATCACAAACCGAATGCTGCACTGGTCATATACACCGGAGCAGAAAGAGGAAGTGAAGAAGGCACTTGCGGCAGGAGTTCCGAAGGCAACGATTCTTACTTACTTTTATCCGGAGGTTACTGTGGAGAAGATGAGTTCATATCGAAAGAAGCAGTAATGTTTTTAGATATATTACAGAGTATATGATATAATTTGCTCACATAGTATGCTTCAGCTTATTGGACTACTAACATGTGAGCAGTTACAAAAGACAGAAATTATTTTATATTGGAGGTACAGGATGAATACGGAAAAGACTTTTGCAGATAGATTAAAAGAGTTGCGTAATATACGAAACTATACACAGGAAGAGCTGGGTAAGATAACAAATATATCTGTTCAGAGTATACGACGTTATGAACAAGGTAGACTCAATGAAGAGCCAAGTGCGTATAATCTTTTACAACTAGCAAAGGCACTAGATGTAACACCTGAATACTTATTGATAGGAGATAATAATATGACAAGTTACACGGAGGCAATTAAGAGAGAATTGAAGCAACTTAATGACTATGGACAAATATCTGAAATTAAAGAAACCGAGTTGAATTCCACGATTTTATCACATCTTGAGATGAGTAATGATTTAGTAGATGCTGTAAAGACGGATTGGAATGCAAAAGGCATATTTAAGAGGATAGAGAAAGAGGAAGATAAACAGATTGTGGTAGACAGTTATTGTACAAGACCTTATGTACAGGATGTCATATTACGATATTGCCAGAATAGATCTATATTTAAGACAAAGTTTGCAATAATTGATGGAATGCTTTTAGAATAAAGCAAATTTGAGAGTAAATTAGCACTTTAGCCATATGGTTAAGGTGCTTTTTTTCATACCTTGAAAGGAGATGGTCACAGCAAAAACGCATCGGGGAAAGCCCGATTAACCAGTACAACAGGCATTGCCTGATTATCATAGAGTAACTATCAACAGGACAGAAAGGAATGCATATATTCCGTTCGGAAAGCTAGCCGGATTGGAATATGTGTATTCCTTTCTGGCTTTTTCCGCTTCTGTCACTTCAAAAAAGGAGATTAAACAACATGAGAAAAGAACAGGTTATTTCAACAACAAACAACAATCAGATGGAGGAGAAAGGCATGAAGAGTAGATTCATTCACTTAAAAAAGAGATTCGTTCCGGCATTATCCGGAGCACTTATGGGAGTGATGCTTATGAGCACTACCTGTTTTGCAGCAGGTACAGGTACTTCCGCAGTAACACAGCCGCTTGAGAATTTAAAGACACTTATCATTGCAGTCATTGGTGCGGTTGGTGTCATCATTCTTGCAAAGAATGTTATGGAGTTCGCACAAGCCTACCAGCAGCAGGATTCATCTACCATGAACTCTGCACTGAAAGGAATTGTAGCAGGTGTCATGATGGCTGGTATTTCAACAGTACTGACATTCTTAGGCTTCTAAGATTGGGGAAATGCATTTCCCCTTTTAGTAAAAGGAAAGAGGTGAATAACAAGTATGGATATTTTTAAGCTTGGAGACAAGATCCTTGCACTTCTTGAGGCAGTGTTTGGGTTTTGGAACAATCAGATATCCCTGGTCTTTGCAATGCTTGGACAGTCACCGGTCAGTTTCAAGGGCGGAGGTCCCTGGGCAGTCATTGAGGGGATAGAGCCGGTCTTTGTAGCGGTCGGCTCTTCCCTCGTTGTGCTGTTCTTTGTTATCGGTTTCTGCTCGGAAAGCATAGATGTAAAAGATGAGATGAGGTTTGAATCAATCCTGCGTATGCTTATCCGACTGGGACTTGCAGAATGGTTTGTTGCAAATAATGTCACGATTATGAAAGCATTTTTTACTTCCATAGGAAATCTGGTAGGACTTATATCTGCCGGGACAACGACGCAGCTTGCCATTGACAGTACACAGGCAGATATCATTAAAGGACTCGGATTTGGTGAAAGTCTGGTAATGCTGATACTTACAGCTTTGCTTGCAATCATCATTATTATCTGTGGATTCTTTATCATCTACA
Organism: Eubacterium ramulus; assembly: GCF_003122485.1. Lineage (GTDB taxonomy): Bacteria > Bacillota > Clostridia > Lachnospirales > Lachnospiraceae > Eubacterium_I > Eubacterium_I ramulus_A. Next base: position 36,112 of record NZ_JRFU01000082.1, on the reverse strand, counting down.
CAGTGTATTTCAGGTTCTTAAAGATACTGATTATTGTGCCGCTTGGTGCGATTGCATGCTCCACAATGGCAGGAAACAGAATGGTCAGTCATACAATGGCTACCTACTGCAAATATTTTCTTTCGTGTGTATTCGAGGCAGTAACGATGGCACTTGCAATTGTGGTATGTAATGCATTTATCAATGCAGGACTTCCAGCATTTACAGGAAGTTACGCTGACTGGGCACAGACGCTTATTTATTTGTGTGAAATGACATTTACGATAGCAATGACTGTTGGAAGTGTGAAGGGTGCACAGACACTTACAAGCAAGGCATTTGGATTATAGAAGGAGGCAGAAATGGATAATGAAAAGAAACAGGTTACTTATAATTCAAGCATAACCGGAGAAACGCAGGTGACATTTGATATCCAGCAGTATATGAATAACAGGGCAATGTTTATCGGTCTTATGTGTAATGAAGATGGATATGAGGAGCCTTTTGGGGATGTGACTGTGAATTTGCCGGTTGCAGCACCAAATTACTGCGGATATCTGAATGTGAATGACATGCCGGATATTGAAAAGTTTATTACAGATAACGACCTTGGAGAGTTTACAGGATTCACGCAAAGGAGTGGTTTCTGCGAATATCCGCTTTATCTGTTCAATGTAGATAAGCTTAGAGAACTGTGTCCGGATGGAATGGATAAGTATGAGGCGAATATTGGAATGACAAGAAAGCCGGAGACAAAGGATTTATCAAGATAGGAGGCAGGGACAATGGTAATCGAAGTAAACAAGGATATTGACCGCTATCAGGAATCGGTTGCGATGGGACTTACTGCAAGGCAGCTTATATTTTCTATTGCAAGCGTAGTAGTCGGTGGCGGTATCGTCCTTCTTCTTTACAAGTATATCGGTCTTACGGGTTCTGCTTATGTGGCAATTCCCTGTGTGGCACCGATTGCACTTGGCGGATTCTATTCCTTTAACGGGATGAATTTCTACGAGTATATGGGAAAGAAGCTGCATTTTATGTTTGGGAACAGGACACTTACCTATGTATCAACAGAGGGAGAGCCTGCAATAAAGCAGTTAGAAGCAGAACAGAATGAACAGGTAAAGAAGAAAGGCAGAAAGGCTGAACCGGAGACTGTAACAGCTGATTCGGCTGTAAAGAAGCAGGAGGAGTTTGAAGCAATGAAGAAAAAGACGAGAAACATGCTGCTTGGACTTGTCGCAGTCATTGTGGCGGCAGCAGCAGGCATTGCAGCATATAAGGCAATGCATTAGAAACGAATAGTATCTGACCGCAAGGTCGGGAACACAGCCCGCAGGGTGAAGTTCCCGGCGGGCTTTCATTATAAGAAAGCGAGGTTAGAGACATGGGTTTATTTACAGACGGATTTAAGTTATTAAAGAAGGCGAGTGAGCCTTTGTATAAGACACCTAAATCCATTCAGGAAACCATAGAGATTATGGCGGTGGCTGAAAACGGCATTTTTGAAGTGAGCAAAAATAAGTATTCCAAATGCTACCGCTTTCAGGACATCAATTACACGACAGCAACGGAGGATGAGCAGATCGGTATTTTCGAGAGGTATTGCAAGTTCCTAAATTCGCTGGACTGTAATTATAAGATTACGATCAACAATAAGAACAAAAACATGGATGAACTCCGTGACAAGGTTCTGATTGCTGAGAAAAACGATGGCTTCAATAATTATAGAAGAATCTACAATGACATCATTGAGGAGAAGATTATTGAGGGCAGACAGGGGATTGAGCAGGAGAGATACCTGACAATCACGATTGAGAGAAAGAACTTCGAGGAGGCAAAGGCACAGTTTGCTACCCTTGAGGCAACGATACACAAGGCTTTCATTGAGCTTGGGGCAGAGATTGTTCCGCTTAATGGCAATGAGAGACTGAAAGTGCTCTATGATTATTATCATCTTGGAGATGAGGGCAGCTTTGATTTTGATATCAAAAAGGCAAAGAAGGTCGGAGCAGATTTTAGAAATGATCTGTGCAATGGGATGGTGAAATATTTCCCGGACCATTTTGAGGATGAGAGTAAATTCTGCAAGGCACTTTTTATCAAAAAGTATCCGAGCAGTTTGTCAGACAGATTTATCAATGAGATTACTTCCCTTCCGGTTCATTCCATCACGAGCATTGATGTGGTGCCTGTTCCTAAGGATTTGACTACAAAGGTGCTTCAGAAGAAATACCTTGGTATTGAGTCGGATATCATTAAGCAGCAGAGAGTCCGTAATAAGAATAACGACTTTTCTACGGAAATTTCATATGCCAAGAGAACGGAGAAAAAGGAGATTGAGGAAATCATGGATGATGTTCGTGAGAATGACCAGTGCCTTTTCTTCGTGGGAGTTACTATTATTCTTATGGCAGAGAGCAAAAAAGAGCTTGATAGCGTCTGTGAGACAGTGGAGACTATCGGAAAGCGTAACAGCTGTACGATTGATACACACTACTTAAAGCAGAGGGAGGCACTCAACACAGCGCTTCCGATTGGTGTAAGACAGGTGGAGACAATGCGTACCCTTCTTACCCAGTCACTTGCGGTGCTTATGCCATTCAATGTGCAGGAATTAAATGACAGCACAGGGAACTATTATGGTATCAATCAGATCAGCAAGAATGTGAATATCGGTAACAGAAAGAAGCTGATAAACGGAAATGGCTTCGTTTTCGGAGTGCCGGGTTCCGGTAAATCCTTCTTCTGTAAGATGGAAATGGGCAGCGTATTCTTGTCGGGAGATGATGAGATAATCGTCATAGATCCAATGAACGAATACTTTGATATTGCTGAGACTTATGGTGGAACAGTGGTAAATATGTCCACTTACACGGATAACTATGTGAATCCGCTGGAGATGGATGTATGGAGCCTTGATCCGAATGATTCCAAGGGAATGGTAAGAGAAAAAGGCGAGTTTATGCTTGGTCTTTGTGAGCAGTGTATCGGAGACAGCTTAAATTCAAGACAGAAGTCAATCATTGACCGCTGCGTGAGAAAGCTGTATATCGACATTGCAAGAAGCAAAGAGAAGTATATCCCGGTGATGAGTGATTTTTACGATATCCTTATGGCGCAGCCGGAGGAGGAAGCAAAGGACATTGCACTGTCACTAGAGCTTTTCGTAAATGGTTCGCTTAACATCTTCAATCACCAGACAAATGTGGATGTGGATAACAGATTTACAGTATATGGCATCAGGGACTTGGGTACAGAACTTAGTCCTATCACAATGCTTGTTATGATGGAATCCATTCAGAACAGGATTGTTGAGAATGGCAAGAGAGGCAAGGCAACATGGCTCTATATTGATGAGTTCCATGTTCTGCTTAATTCCGAGTATTCTGCAAAATACTTGCAGCAGCTCTGGAAGAAGGTAAGAAAGCAGGGAGGTCTTTGTACCGGTATCACGCAGAATGTTGTCGATCTGTTGCAGAATTACACAGCAACCACAATGCTTGCAAACTCTGAGTTTGTGGCACTCTTGAAGCAGGCAAATACAGATAGTTCAAAGATGGCGGAGGTTATCGGGGTATCAGAGGCACAGCTTCGGTTCGTAACTAATACCGCCTCTGGAATGGGACTTATTAAGTGTGGTTCGGTAGTAATTCCCTTTGATAATCAGATCAGCAAGGATACGGATTTGTACAGGCTGTATAATACCAACATTCATGAGAAGATTGCGGAACAGAAGAAAAAAGAAGCAATGCTGCAGTGATAACAGATGAATTTTTATAGAATCTATAGTATAATCAAGAGGTCGGATGAATGTCCGACCTTGATGATAATAAATTAGATATTCCCTATTTTTAAGAAGAAAGCATATAAGATTCGATATGAAAAATAAATAAGGAAGCAGTTCTAAAATGTATCATTTGTACCGGAGAACATGTGGCTGGATTTTAAGATATGCTTATCGTACACTTTGACGAGAATATGTTGATTGGGGATGCAGCGGACCTGGATGCATTTATGGAAATGTATGGTGTGGAAGCAATTTCCAAGGAATATTTGTAATTATTAGGGAAAAGAAAATTTGAATTTGCACTTCCATAAGGTGAAATGTATTGACACAAAAAATACAGTATGATAGTATTGCCATTAGAAGAAAGAAAGGCACATTTTGTGTAAGGTGAGGAAATGATTAATAGATAATTTGATTTAAGTAAGACACATATAGTTATTGAGCCTGTAGAGAATAGGTTTGTTTTGTGTACGCTTAAGTTGGATTATCGCAAGAGGCATTTCCTTTGTTTTCCTTTTGGAAAAGAAATAAGGGTCTATTTAGCGAGTCTATTTTTGCGTATGCAAAAAAGACTCGTTTTTGTGTGTTCAAAATAATAATTGGCTCAGACTTCGAAAAGGAGAAACTTTAATGTTGCAGATAAAAAAATTAAATTTAACACATAAAAAAGACCTGAGAATAATTCTTAATGATTTCAACCTTGTGCTAAATGATGGAGATAAGGCAGTTATTATTGGAGAAGAGGGAAATGGGAAATCGACATTAATGAAGTGGATATACAATCCGTCGCTTGTAGAAAACTATATAGAAGCAGATGGGGAAAGGATAATGGGACACGAACGTCTTGGTTATCTTCCGCAGGAGATGCTCGATGAAGATAAGGAAAAAACAATATACGAATATTTTTCTGAAGAGGAAATATTCTGGGAGAAAACGCCTAAAGAATTGTCTGTTATTGCGGGAAAATTTGGAATGAAAAATGATTTTTTCTACAGTAACCAGACAATGGGTAGTCTTTCAGGAGGCGAAAAAGTCAAGACACAACTTATGAGGCTTTTCATTCGCGATGTTTCTGTGCTGTTGTTGGACGAACCTTCCAATGACATCGACATTGCGACGCTTACATTACTGGAAAAAATCATAAATGACTGGAAGCACATTGTGCTTTTTATTTCACACGATGAAACGCTGATAGAGCGTACTGCCAACATGGTGATACATATCGAGCAGATTATACGAAAAACAAAGGCGAGATATACCGTGGCAAAGCTTCCCTATAGACGCTATGTGGAAGAACGGCTTCATAAATTTGAAATCCAAAAACAGCGGGCACTGAGTGACCGTAGGGAGAAAAAGATTCGCGATGAAAAATATCAAAGAGTTATGCAGAGTGTACAAGGTGCATTAAGAAGTTGTACCAGACAAGCACCGTCTGTTGCCAAAAACTTAAAGGACAAAATGCATACGGTTAAGGCAATGGAACGAAGATTTGAAAAAGAAGATGAAAATATGACTCAGATGCCGGAACAGGAAGAAGCAATCTTTGTCAAATTAGGGGATGAAAACTCACACATTCCCGCAGGAAAAACGGTCATAGAATATGAACTTTCAAAGCTTGTGACTCCGGATGGCAAAAGAATTTTAGCAGAAGGAATTCATTTAAAAATAAAAGGTTCAGAAAAAATCTGTATGATAGGAGCCAACGGGGCAGGAAAAACGACTCTTCTAAAAAAGATAGCGGAAGAACTCCTAAATCGGAATGACATTAAAGCAGAATATATGCCTCAAACTTATGAAGACCTGCTGGATTTGGATGTTACACCGGTTGATTACCTTGATAAAACAGGAGATAAAGAAGAGCGTACAAGAATTAGAACATACCTTGGTTCACTTAAATACACACCAGATGAAATGGAGCATCCGATTCGGGAGTTATCAGGCGGACAAAAGGCGAAAGTGCTTCTCTTGAGGATGAGCTTAAGTGGTGCAAATGTTCTTATTCTGGATGAACCGACAAGAAATTTTTCACCATTGTCCGGTCCGGTAATAAGAAAAATGCTCCGAGAATTTCCGGGGGCTGTCATTAGCATTTCTCACGATAGAAAGTATATTGAAGAGGTGTGCGATAAAATATATCAGCTAAATCCTAATGGATTACAGCTAATTGGTGATTGATAACAAAAAGGATGAAAGACTGACAAATTTCAGGCTTTTAGTGAGTTGGAAAGCATACAAAGATTTGAATTTGGAGGATAGATTATGGTACGTACAGAAGATGCATGTGAAATTATAAAATATGCTTTGCAAAACGAAATTAAAGTATATTTAGATGGCGGATGGGGTGTTGATGCACTTCTTAAAAGAGAATCAAGAATACACAATGATATTGATTTGTTTGTTGAACTGAAACATTATCATGATTATATTTATGTGATTAAGCAGCATGGATTTGAGGAAGTAAATACTGATTATACAACGGATGGTCATACTGTCTGGAAAGATGATAAACAAAGAATCATTGATTTACATTGTTTTGAATTTACAGATGACGGAATTGTTTATGAGGGAGATATATTTCCATCAAAAACTTTTTCCGGTATTGGAAAAGTTGGAGATATAACTGTTTCTTGTATTGAACCATTGAGTCAGGTAATGCTTCATTTGGGATATGAACACGATAAAAATGATGTGCATGATGTGATGCTGTTGTGTGAAACATTTCAAATAGCAATACCAGATGAATATAAGGAAAAGTAAAATTTCAGTTTCATGTTGCTTTTAATAATTGAATATTGAATGATTTTACATAGCCGTTAAGGAGTAATTTTTGCTCCCTAGCGGCTTATTTTATTTTTCAAAGTAGGAGGTGAGAAAATTGAAAATTAGAAAGGTTGATGACAAACCGATGGTCATTCACACCAAGGAGAAAGCCAAGATTCATGCCCACGAACCGAAGGGAGCCAAGATTAAGGGGAGTAACATCTATACAGTAGAGAGAGGTCCTAAGACAGCTGGTGCAAAGGTAACTAATACGGATAGAAAGAAGTCATATCGCAAGAGTACCATTCATCAGTCAGAGTCGAAGAATAAAGGATTATCAAGATTTAAGCGAAACTATAGAGAATCTAACACTTCCATCAAGACCAAGAACACGAATCTTCACATTGCAGGAAGAACAGGTGCACTTGCAGCCGGGGCAGTAACGGAGCATGTGGAAGGTGGTCAGGAGGTATCGCAGGCAGCATATCTTGCATATGAAGCAAGCCGACCTGTTACCGGAACTGCTTCCAAGGGTGCAGCACTTTTCAGGAAAAAGGCGGCAGCCGAGGCAAAGAAGCGAATCAAGAAGGTAGATGCAGGAAAGAAGCTGGCAAAAAAGACAGCAAAGAAAGCTGCCAAAGATACTGCCAAAACCGTAGCTAAAGAGACGGCAAAAGAAACAGCCAAGACTACTGCCAAGGTTGCAGCGAAAACTGCTTCAAAGACAGCTGCTACAGCGGCAGGAACAGCGGTTGCACCGGGAGTTGGTACTGCAATTGGCATAGCAGCTGGATATGCAGCAGGTGTGTCCATAGAGGTCAAGGATGAAAAGATGACCAACCGGAGCAGGAAGATAAAATTCTTTCTGGATAAGATGAAAGCACAGGAGAATCAGACAGACAGCGTGGCAAAGCTGGTAAAGGATCTGATTGTGCGAAAAGCGATTACCTGGGTAAAGGCAGCGGCACCGATTGTCGGACTGGTGCTTTTATTACTTGTTCTTGTAGTTGCCATGATTGCGGTTCCGGTTATTGCGGCGATAGCAATCCTTTACAATTCTCCATTTGCTTTATTTCTGCCACCACTTGAATCAGGAGATACCGTGCAGACAGTAACGAGTGCTTATGTGCAGGAATTTAACCGGGATGTGAATACGAAAGTGAATGAGCATACCGGATATGACCTTGGAGAGCTTGTATATGTGGACTATGAAGGTATGGAAGAAAACCCAAGCAATTACTATGACATCATGGCTGTCTATATGGTCAAGCATGGTGTCGGAGATACTGCAACAGTCATGAATGATACTTCAAAAGGCTGGCTGCAGGCAGTTGTAAATGATATGTGTTCATACACCACAAGCACAGGAACAAAAGATGTGGAAGAAACAGATGCAGACGGTAATGTAACTACTGTCACGAAGTCGGTTCTGTATGTGAATGTCACACTAAAATCGTACAGGGATATGATTTCGGTCTATGGATTTAATTCTGATCAGGTGGAAATGCTTGAGCAGATCATGAGTCCTGAGTTTATGGGACAGCTTGGATATGCCGGAAGCGGAAGTGGAGGTGGAGGCGGCAGTCCGGGAGTAAGCTCCATGACTGAGGATGAAATCAATGCCATCCTTAGTGGAATTACAGACAGCAGGCAGAAAACAGTCTGCTCCTATGCACTTCACAGAGTTGGCTTCCCATATAGTCAGGATTTAAGAGACAGCGGTAACTATTATGACTGCAGCTCCTTAGCCTATTATTCGTGGAAAGATGCAGGCGTGGATATTAGTTACGGCGGTGCAACCACAGCGGCAGCGGAGGCACAGGGACTGGATGAAGCCGGAAAGACTGTCTCCTTTGATGAGTTACAGCCGGGAGACCTAATCTTTTATAGTTTTACAAGCAACGGAAGATATAAGAACATCAGCCATGTGGCAGTATATGTCGGAAATGGCAAAGTGGTAGAGGCGCTTAATGAAAGTCTTGGTGTGGTCTACAGGGATGTGGCAAGCACAGGAAAGATTGTTGTGATAGGAAGACCATAACAGGAAATTTGCAGAGAGGGCATAGTCCCTCTCTGAGATTGGAGGTAAGAATGGATTTAAAAGATATGATACTGGTAACAGAAAACGACAGGGGAACAGAGACAAATATGCTGATGACTCTGGATGATTATAAGAGTTTTATAGCAGTTGATGATATGTCAGAGCTTGCAGAAAATTTGTTGCAGCTTGGAAGGACACTTGGTGAAGCAGATAACTTCGCAGAGTATTACAGGGCAGCAAATGTAACTGTATCTGCGAGATTCTGTCTGGATGATATTCAGCTGGGGCACTTTCTTCAGGGACTTTATAACGATTCCAAAGAATTTCGGTTTGATAAAGAAGCCAGTTCTTCTGAATGTGTTGCAAAGCTTAAGGAGATTGGAATGACCGATAAGGGCTGGGTGGATGATTTTAACCTGCATTATGAAAGTGTGGACAGATCATTTGAAAGGGGACAGACATTCCATAACTTCAATGACCATGATTACATGGTGCTTGAAGCATTATCACCAAGGAATCTCGTGGTGATGGATATGAAGTCAGGTTCTCTTACAATCGCCCTTGGTGCGACAGAGTATAAGCGTTATCCGAAGGATGAGAAGCCTACAAAGGACAATACCACAATCGGAGTATCGTGGGAGCATGGCATTTATCTCGGTTCCACACTCTCAACCACGAATTTCAAGGCATACAAGAGGGAGTATGGCACACCGGAAAAGATAGAGGATATCTATGATTACAGGGCAAAGCTAAAGCAGAAGTTCTATTTTTATCAGGATATGTCAAAGGATGATGATGTGCCAAAGAAACTGCAGAATGATTTCCTTCACCAGATGTATGAGGATTTCGGAACGATTGAAGAGGACTGTTTTTACGACAGGCTGGAAGATGGAAAGTACGATGAGGGCTTTAAGGAAAGACAGGTAAAGGAAGAAAAGTGCCGGTGATGAGATTTTTACAGGAGGCGATATCATATGGAACAGGAATTTGATGTTGAGATAAAAGAAGTGCTTTCACGAGTACAGAAAGTAAAGGCAGAGTCGCTTGACGATGCCATCAATAAGGCAATGGATATGTATTATGCAGAGCAGATAGTCCTTGGAGCAGAGGACATGAAGGGAGTTGATTTTGCGCCTATCAGCGAAGGTCAGCTCCCTTCTTCATTAAAAGAAAACGGAGGAAAAGCAAGATGAAAAGTGATTCAACAACAGTAATTAAGAACATGGAGTTTTTAGTAAAGGAACTTCATAAGGAGTGGGACAGATCGGGTGCTTCTAAGGCATCCGTTATTATTTCCCTTGAGGAAGTAGATGGTATCAATGATAAGTTAAAAGAGATTATCTATCAGACACAGAAGTCAGTCGATGAGGATGAGCTGACCTTTAAACAGAGCATTGCAAAGTCCAAGGAGTGCTATGTGCTTCTTCGTGTGGTGCGTAAGATTGCAAAGAAAAAGGATAAATGCGAAAAACAGGCAATCGACAATGAATTTGCAATCGAGCTGGATAAGGATGAGTTAAAGCTCTTTAAGGGATTGTTTGCAGAGATGTTTAAGTAGAGGAGGACAAAGGTATGGGCGTTGATATGAAGGTCAAAGCGATATACGATTCTGAAATTGGTAACATCACCAGATCAGAAAAGAACTGGAAGGATGTGTTAAAGGTCGCAGGTCAGTTATACCGCTATGAATTTGACAATATCGTTATGATAACAGCTCAGAGACCTCCGGAAAAAAGCACACTCATGGCAGATTATGATACCTGGAAAAAGGTGGGAAGATATGTAAAGCGTGGTGCGAAAGGCTGCGCTATCTTCCCGTCAAGGGCACTGAATCCACGCATGAGGTATATATTTGATATCAGTGATACCGGAGGGAAGAATGTTAAGCTGACATGGGACCTTGAGGGAGAAAATCTTAAAGATTATGTGGATTTTCTCGTATCAGAAGGTCAGATTGAGCAGTACGATAACAGCAACAGGGAGTCTCTAAAAAATATATTAAAACAGTTTACAGGAACAGATGTTTGGCTTATAATAAAAGAAGAGTTCGGAGACCGAATGACCGAGCTCATGCAGCTATCAGGTAGTGTGATAAAGGAAGAAAGTAAGAAACGCAATGGCTTACAGCAGGAAATGGACATGGAGCAGCTTGTATATGCAAGTGTCATGTATGCTGTAGGGACGAGATGCGGATTTGACTTATCTGTGCAAGAACAGGATTTCAGTCAGATCGTAAATATCAAAGACGAAGAGATCATTTACCGTCTTGGTTCCATTGTATGCGATGTCTCCTGTAGTGTTCTTAGAGAATTTAGTCGTAACTTAAAGGCAATCGAGAGCGAAAGGAGAATTGGATATGTTAGAAGAAATGACTTACAAGGAAGTGGACGGACTGCTTTATCCGCAGATAGAGATGCCGGACGAGACGGAGGATCTCACGAAGCTGGGCAAATACGGAAGGATGGCGATGAACTATCTAAAGGAGAACGAGCCGGCAAGATACAAGACGCTGATGAGATTCGGGAAGATGTACGAGAAGATGTCAGCGGTAGAGGAGGAAGCGAACCAGCTGTACGACCAGCTGGAGATGCAGTATCTGGCGAAGCACAAGCCACAGAATCCGTCATCGACAATGGAGATGTGGAAGATAAGAGAGCAGGCGAAGATGCAGGCAGAGGAAGTGGTACTGAATCAGATAGTGATGCGATTCCACTAGAATCAGATGATACAGAACTGAATAGGGAACTTGATGAAATCAATTCATTGGGTGTTAGTAAGGAAGCCGAATATACACAGGCTTCCTTTTTTTTCGACCAGAATGGGCAGGCAAGCATTGGCACCATTCATACTGAGGACGAAAACAATAATCAGTTTATGCGTCAGTTCGAGCAGGACAGAAAAGCTGCATTAGCAGGTAAATACAATTACCTGAATCCCAAAAAGTCTGCAACAGTACCAGGTGAGTATATCAAACAGGTGCTTATGAGAGGTACAGGTTTTATCGGTGGCAAGGGCAGGGTATGCAAGATTTTTGAAACAGAGATTGATGCAGGAACCAGGGCAAAGCGTATCAAAGCAGAATATGGTCAGGGAGGTGCAGGCTGGCCGGTTGACGGACTGGGACTGCACGGATATGACACATTTCATGGGAACGGACTGCGTTTTCAGTGGCGAGATGAGGATGGAGAGGTTGAAGGATATGTTTCATGGAAAGATATCGAAAAAGAGCTTGGTGTCCTTATTCTTACAGGGGAATACCAGCCTGAGACACCTCGTATTGATGAGCTTGCGATGGACGGACTCCGTGAGGATGATGAGGTCATTGATGCCGAATATCGGGAAGTGGAACCGGAAGAGGCAGAATCAGAGATTGATGATTATGCAATACCGGATGAGCCAGAGAGCTATGCTTCTAACCGATCTGTAAAAGTAGCAAATTCGCATGAAGATGCACATGAGGAAAGTAATGAAGCATATGTATCTGCATATGGCATGACACCACAGGAAACTGCCGATGAAGATCGCATGATAACCCAGGCAGAATATGGTGCCGAGATAGAAGCTGAAACATCTGAAAAAGATCCATCAGAGCTTAAGTATATTACACCGATTGATTATGCCAAGCGTATTGCAGAGCTTGATGAAGACCTGCGTGATGCGGCGGAGATTCTTGTAACAGATTGCAGCTGCTACACTCCGTTTAGGGCATTCCTTATGGATGTGGTGCAGTCTGATTTTGCATTTATACCCAATAAACTTGACCTTATCAGGGATATTGCATTAGGGACAGATAATGCAGAAAGAAAAGCATATTCCAACAATAAGTATGGTCTTGTGGAGTACTCAATCAGAAGCGGATATGTGAAGATCAGCTATAAGAACAGGAATGGTGTGCGTAAAGAAGGTGTTCTCGATTGGCGTGAGTTATATGAAATCTTATCTTATATGGTAAAACAGCCATTTTACTGCGGAGAAGACCAGAAGAAGTATTATCAGGAGACAAAGCAGAAGGCTGACAGGGATAAGATGAATCCGGTCTATAAGAGATTCTTTGATATCGAGGATAGTGTAAAAGCCAATCGTCTTGAAACCAGGGAAAGAGCAATAGCGAATGGCTGGGAAACCAAGATTGATGAGAATGGACATGTGGTTTCAGATGATGCAGTATCAGTATCTGTGGATGATATTCAGGCTGATACAGAATCACAGGAAACTGTAGATTTTACACCAAAGCAGGAACCAGTACAGCAAGTAGAAAGTCTTGAAAATGAGAAGAATGTTGCCGGGCAGACGAAACACAATTTCCACTATAACCTCTGGGAAATGGAAAAAGGCGGTGCTAAGACCAGATACCAGTGGAATATGGATGCAATCCGCACTTTAAAGCAGATTGAATCAGAGAACAGGCTTGCCACACCTGAGGAACAGAAAACTCTGTCGAAGTTTGTCGGATGGGGCGGACTGTCACAGGCATTTGATGAGAATAACGCAGGCTGGAGCAAAGAATATGCAGAGCTGAAAGACCTTTTATCTGATGAGGAATACAGTGCTGCAAGGGCAACAGTAAATAACGCCTTTTATACTTCACCGGAGATTGCCATGTGCATAAATTCGGCACTTGTCCAGTTTGGTTTCAGAGGCGGCAATGTATTAGAGCCATCTATGGGTATCGGTAACTTCTTTGGAAGTATGCCGGCACCAATGCAGAGAAGCAAGCTGTATGGGGTGGAGATTGACAGCATTTCAGGAAGAATTGCAAAGCAGCTTTATCAGAATGCCAATATCAGTATCACAGGATTTGAGAATACCACATATCCGGATAACTTCTTTGATGTGGTTGTCGGAAATGTGCCATTTGGTGATTATAAGGTATTTGATCCAAAGTACAACAAGTATAACTTCCGTATCCACGATTATTTTCTGGCAAAAGCACTTGATCAGGTAAGACCGGGAGGCATGGTTGCAGTAATCACCACAAAGGGAACACTTGATAAGGCAAATCCTACTATCCGAAAGTATCTGGCTGAAAGAGCAGAGCTTGTGGGAGCAGTAAGACTTCCGAATACTGCATTTAAAGATAATGCAGGAACCGAAGTGACAGCAGATATCCTGTTTTTGCAGAAGAGGGAGAGAAAGATTGATATTGAACCTGACTGGGTACACCTTGGTGTAACTGAGAATGGCATTGCAGTCAACTCTTATTTTGCAGAGCATCCGGAGATGATGCTTGGATCTATGGAATATGACACAAGGATTTACGGACAGGACAGCAGATATACAGTCTGTGTGAATAATGATGAGAACTTCAATATGTATGAGACTCTCAATAAGGCTATCGGTAATATCAAAGCCCAGATGACAGATTTTGAGAGAGTGGCAGATGAGGCGGAGCAGACGGAGGAAGTTATCCCGGCTGATCCGGATGTGAGAAACTACACTTACACATTTTTTGAAGGAAAACTCTATTACAGGGAAAATTCCGAGATGGTAAAAAAAGAAGTATCACAGACTGCCGAGGAGCGAATCCGAAGCCTTGATGAAATCAGACAGATAACAAGAGAGCTGATTGATATCCAGATGGATGGCTGCAGCGAGGAGGAGCTTTCTGATAAGCAGAGACTTCTTAATGTAAAATATGATGCCTTCGTAAAGCAGTATGGAGCCATTACTTCAAAAGCAAACAGAATAGCATTCAGGGATGACAGCGATTATCCACTTCTTTGCAGTCTTGAGGAAGTAAACGAAGATGGGGAGGTGAAAAAAGCGGATATGTTTTATAAGCAGACGATTAAGGCAAAGACAGTCATAGACAGAGTGGAGACCGCTGTGGAAGCATTAAATGTATCCGTCAATGAATTTGGATATGTAAATCTTGCCTATATGCTTTCTATCTATGAGCCGGATATTACAAATGCAAAGGAAGAACTTGCAGAAAAGTCCGGACAGACAGTGGATGAGATAACGCTAAGTGATGATGCATTAGCAGAGATTAGAAGGGCAGTCCTTGTGGAAGAGCTGGACGGACTGGTTTTCCTAAATCCAGACCGCTACAACGAGAACAATCCCGACATCGGCTGGGAGACAGCAGACGAGTATCTTTCGGGAAATGTGAGAGACAAACTTCGTGTAGCAAAGGCTATGGCGGCTGATACAGACAATCCGCAGGCAGAAAGATTTGCAGGAAATGTGGCAGCACTTGAAAAGGTGCAGCCGGAATGGATTGAAGCCTCGGATATTGATGTAAAGATTGGTACGACATGGATTGAGTCACTTGATTATGAGCAGTTTATCTATGAGCTTCTCAATACACCAAGAAGAGCAAGGGCAGTCAGAAGCCAGTTTTACAATACAGGCATTCAGGTACACTTAAATAAGATGAGCATGGAATGGTTCATCGAGAATAAGAGCATGGATAAGCATTCAGTGGCAGCTACTAAGACTTATGGTACAAGCCGCATGGATGCTTATTCTATTTTTGAGGATACGCTGAATCTTAAAACTGTAACAGTAAGGGACAGGATTGATGACGGTGATGGCAAATATCATTACGAAGTCAATAAGAACGAGACAATGCTTGCAAGGGAAAAGCAGAACATGATCAAGGAGAAGTTCAAGGAATGGCTGTTTGCAGAGCCGGAGCGAAGACAGAAATATGTGGAGTATTACAACGAGACATTCAATAACATCCGTCTGCGTGAGTATGACGGAAGTCACTTACAGTTTCCGGGAATGAATCCGGCGATTGAGTTAAAGCCACATCAGAAGAATGCGGTGGCAAGAATCCTTCTTGGAGGAAACACCCTGTTGGCACACTGCGTTGGTGCCGGAAAGTCCTTTGAGATGATGGCTGCCTGTATGGAGCAGAAGAGACTCGGACTTGCCAATAAGACGATCATGGTTGTTCCAAAGCCACTTATCGGTCAGACGGCATCAGAGTTTTTAAGGCTTTATCCGTCAGCAAATATCCTGGTTGCCACAGAGCGTGATTTTGAAAAGAGCCGCAGGAAGCAGTTCGTATCAAGGATTGCAACAGGTGACTATGACTGTATCATCATGTCGCACTCGCAGTTTGAAAAAATCCCGATCTCAGCAGAGAGAAAGGAAAGAATGCTCAATGAGCAGATTGATGAAATCAGCTATGCGATTGATGAGATGAAGGAGCGTAACGGGGAGCGTTGGACTGTAAAACAGATGGAAAGCCAGAAGAAAAAGCTGGAGGAGCAGCTGAAATCCTTATCAGATGAGAGCAGGAAGGATGACCTTATAACCTTTGAGGAACTTGGTGTGGACTCTATCATGGTTGACGAAGCGCACAATTTTAAGAACCTTGCGATTTTTTCCAAGATGAATAATGTGTCAGGTATCAGCAGCAGTGGAGCGAAGAAGTCAACGGATATGCAGCTTAAATGCCAGTATTTGTCTGAGATAAATGATGGCAGAGGCATTGTGTTTGCGACAGGTACGCCAATATCCAATACCATGTGTGAGATGTATGTCATGCAGCTTTACTTACAGAAAGCGGCACTTGAAGAGATGGGGATTTATCACTTTGATTCCTGGGCAGCGAACTTTGGTGAAGTGACAACAGCACTGGAGCTTACTGTAGAGGGAAGCGGTTTCCGTTTTAAAAGCAGATTCAATAAGTTTACGAATCTGCCGGAGCTTATGAATATCTTTCGTGAAGTAGCAGATGTGCAGACCGCAGACATGCTTGACCTTGATGTGCCGGCTCTTCGTGGCGGCAAGCCTATCATAGTGGAGTCAGAGCCTGACTGGTATGTAAAGCAGGTTATGGAAGACTTTGTTGTGAGGGCAGAGCGTATCAGAGGTGGTGGAGTTGATCCAAGTGTGGACAACTTCCTAAAGATTACTCATGAGGCAAGATTACTCGGAACAGATGCAAGGCTGATTGATAAGGACGCACCAAATAATCCAGATGGAAAGCTCAATAAGGTAGCGGAGAATGTATGGAAAGAATATGAGAAAGGAAATGCCAACGGTCATATAGGCTGCCAGCTTATTTTTTCGGATATCGGCACACCGGGACCGGATAAGGATTTTACCATCTACGATTATCTGAAGGAAACACTGATACAGTATGGTATTCCGGCAGAGGAGATAGCATTTATCCATGATGCAAAGACCGACGCACAGAGGGATGCACTATTTAAGGAAATGAGAACAGGTAAGAAAAAAGTGCTTATAGGTTCTACAGATAAATGTGGTACTGGCGTTAATGTTCAGACACATCTGGTTGCAATGCATCATGTGGACTGTCCTTGGAAGCCAAGCTCCATTGAACAGAGGGAAGGACGAGGCATCAGGCAGGGCAACGAAAATGAAGAGGTGGCAATCTATAGATATGTCACCAAAGGAACTTTTGATGCATACAACTGGTCGCTTGTTGAAAATAAGCAGCGATTCATCAGTCAGGTCATGACAAGCAAGGCTGTAAGCCGAAGCTGTGAGGATATCGATGAGGCAACACTTTCCTATGCAGAGATTAAAGCGGTTGCCACAGGCAATCCTTTAATCAAGGAAAAGATGGAGATTGACAATGATGTCCAGAGATTAAAGCTCTTAAAGGCATCCTATGACAATCAGAGATATGGATTGCAGGATAACTTTATGATTAAGTACCCGAAGCTTATTAAGACAGCAACAGAAAAGCTTGCCAATGTAAGAGAAGATGTAAAGGCAAGGGATAAAGAACTGATTGATAATCCGGAATTTGCCATTACCATAGGCAAAGCAACCTACACAGAGCGTGTGGATGGAGGAACGATGATGCTTGAAGCAATCAGCAAATGTAAGACCGGAGAGACAACTGCAATCGGCAAGTTCCATGGATTTGAGCTGCTTGTGGAAAAGAACTTCCTTGGTATCAATTATATGGTGCTTCGTGGAAAGACTGAGTACAAGGCAGAACTTTCCACAAGTCCGGTCGGCAGCATGGTAAAGCTGGAAAACCTGTTCAATGGACTCCATGAGAACATTGATTTCTTAGAAAAGAAGATTGAGCAGTACCAGAATGACCTTGAAGCATCAAAGGCAGAGTATGACAAGCCATTTGCATACAGCAAGGAACTGGAAGAAAAGCTGTCAAGGCAGTGTGAACTGAATGCCCAGCTTGACCTTGAGAACGCAAAGGCTGTGGATGCAGACCTGAGCGGACCGGAGGAAGAAAGAGAAGCTGATGACAGAATGGAATCTGCAGCAATTGTAGCAGAGGATAAAGGTGCTTATCAAGCGGACAGAGAGGGCAGAACACGATAGGAGAGTGAATAATATGAGCATAAGAAAAGTGGTCGCAGGACTACTGATTACAGCAGGGATTGCCATTATGGCAGTCCCTTTTTTCTGGCGGGCAACCGGAGAAAAACAGACAGAACAGCTCATAAGTGAATTTGAGCAGACATTGGGGGATGATTACGATGAAGAAACAGATGTGGAGGAAGAGCAAACCTCCATTAGTAAAGAGGATGAAGCCATTCTTAAAGAAGGCGGTGTTATCGGCATCATTGAGATACCGGGCTTAGATATCAGGTATCCGGTAATGGAAGGAACCACAAGTAAAGTGCTTAATGCCGGGATTGGTCATATAGAAGAGACTGCAGGAATCGGAGAAAGTGGCAACTGTGTGTTATGCGGTCACAATGGCAGCAGATATGGCACATTTTTTACACCACTAAATCAGATTTCCATAGGAGATGGTGTGACAATTATCGACAAAAACGGACAGACTCATATCTATGAAGTAACAGACACAGAGGTGGTAAATCCTTATGACAACAGCATTAAGACACAGGGAGAGGAAAAGGAATTAACTCTTTTTACCTGTTCACAGAAGGGTACTATGCGTTTTGTGGTCAGATGCAGATATAAGGAGGCAGGTGTGGATGAATAAAAGATACCGGTTAGGTGAGATAGAAGAGGCAGTAGCAGAAATGGAAGAGCGAATTGACATCGAGGATGATATTGCTGAGATTGATGATGACTTTCAGATAGTCGTAAGCGGCTGGTCTGTGTATGTCGAAAGCCTGAATCTGACACTCAGACAGGGAATAGCCTGTGTATGGGATGCAGAGGAAGGATTATTTATGCCTGATTTTGATGTGACCATCGTGTATGAGGGGAACATTGAAACACAGGAGTGGCTCTACTATGAGCAGGACGGAATGGTCGTTACACTTGGCAACTGGTTAAATGGCAGATTGTCTTGTGAACAGATAGAACAGCTTTGGTGTGAGTTTATCATACCGGAGCAAAACAAAGAACAAAAAGAAAGCGAGGAATAGCATATGAAGTATTCAATTAAGGTAAACGAAGTAAGGGCAAAAGAGGGCAGCAATATCAAAGGATTTGCAACAGTGGTATTCGGTGATTCATTTAAGATCACCAATATTGCAATCCTTGAGAATAAGGACAAGGGAGAGCTTTTCGTATCAATGCCAAGATACCGCTCCAATGAGCGTGATGAAAGCAACGGTGTGATCTATAAGGATGTGTGCAATCCTATTACAGCAGAGTTTCGTGAGGAACTCTATACCAATATTCTTGATGCCTATGCAAGAATCAAGGAACCGGAGAAAGAGGAGACACAGAAGCAGGAGCGTACACAGGAAATGCCGGAGTTTTCAGTAACTGTGACACCTTATGAGAGGGAAGGCAGTAACATCAAGGGACTTGCCCGTATTTACTTTGAAAACAGTTTCATTGTAAATAACATCAATATCGTGCAGGGCAAAGAGAAAATATTTGTATCAATGCCTTCTTATAAGACAAAGCAGGTGGACGAGCAGGGCAAGCCAATCTATCAGGATGTCTGCTATCCGGTTACAAAGGATTTCAGGGAAAAACTCTATAATGAGATTATCTCTGAATATGAGAAAGCAAAGGATAAGAGCAACGAAAAGGCAAGAGAAAGTGCAGAGAAACATCATGGCAATCCCGATAAAGAGAAGGACAAAGAGGCGACGCCCTTTCGATAATCAGTAATCAGAGTACAGGGGCGGCCAAGGCTGCCCCTTTTACAGAATGGAGGAAACAGAATGGATATGGAAGCAGGAAAAACACTTACCAATGAGGAGGTTATAAGGGAACTTCTCGAATTACTAAAGAAAAATGCCATGAAAGAGAAGGCAAACGATGTATTTGAGATATGCAGCTATGTGGACGGACTGGAGAAAAAGATTGATTCCATGACGGAAGAACTCACCAACATGCAGAACCAGATCAAAGAAATGCAGGAAGATACACTTGTCAATAATGCAAAAAAGGCATTGTCAGAAGCACAGGAGCGACTTAATACCAGATGTGAGCAGATAAAGTCACAGGTATTAGAAGTGAAAGAACAGGTCAAATCTACTGCTAAGGGCATAGTCGAAGAAGCAAAGGAAAAGGGAAGAGCTGCATTATACAGGGTATCTGAGTTCTTAGGAATTAAGAAAAGATTTCTGGATATTCGAGAGAATGTAAGAGGTGCAATCAAGACCACAGATAAGGATATAGCAAAGACAGCACTTCTTGCAAAAGGATTTCGTGAAGCAGGGCAGACAGTAGCCAATGCATTCCGCACTTTTGCTGACAAGCCGGAGGTGGATTATTCTCAGAAAGAGCAGAAACATCCCATTACAAAGGCAGTACTTGCTCCGATGAAAGCAGTGAAAAAGATGCTTGTATCAATGGAACTTCATTTGGATGCATCTATTGATAAGCTGGATAATCTGGCTATGAATGTGCAGCTTGATAAGGAAAAGCATATGGAGAATGCGAAAGCACAGGAACAGACAGAGCCGGAGAGGGCAGAAGCTGAGCGAGTAGAAGCAGAGGTTGTATATTCACCGATGGTCGCTGAGCCGCAGGAGTATCAGTATAATGCAGATGCATTTGAGGCTAGAGATGCGGATGAGGTGAAGCAGGAAGCGGCATATAAGGAAGTTTCGAAGGTAAGGGAAGATAAAGCCAGATAGATTTGAGGACGTGGGAGAGATTCTGCGTCCTTTTTTAATGCGGATAAATATGATAGATGTTATAATGTGAAAAGATAAATGCGAAACATGCGTTATATTAGCAAAAGTTGTTAATTATATAAAGGTGGGAGAAATTTGGCAAAAAGTAAAAAAACAAAAATACATAAAAAGATAGATGGTCAGCTTTTACAGCTGAATAAAAAGTTTAGTGATCTCAAGATGAAACAGAAGGATAAGATTACAGGCTGGGTGTATGAAGAATACAGAAAGTATGTAACAGAGTATGATAAAGTACCTGATTTACTAGCAGATGAGCAGATTGTTGAAGTTGTAATTGATAAGATAAATGAGGCACAAATCTGGATACCTGAAGGAGAGATATACGATTATTATCGAAGAAAGAAACCACAACTTCAAAGACGGCTGGATAATGAAAAGGTAATTAAGTTTAAATCCTATGTCAGCTTTTATAAAAGTATTGTTGATCAGGACAGGGCATCCGTTGTTATATGCAATCTCAAACATGAGATTATTTACATGAATCCGGCAGCTGTTACCAGCTGTGCGAAGCGAGGTGGAGATAAACTTATTGGAAGAAGTCTGTTAGATTGTCATAATCCGGAATCCAGGGATAAAATACAGCGAGTTGTGGACTGGTTTGCAGCAGATAAAAGCCATAATTTCGTCTATACTTTTCACAATGAGAAACTGAATAAAGATGTTTACATGGTGGCACTCAGAGATGAAGGTAAGCTGATAGGATATTATGAGAAGCATGAATATCGAAATGTAGAAACTATGAAACAATATGATTTATGGTAATATTATGATATAGATTAAACAGGAAATCAGTAGATATTTTATAATCTACGAAGCGTAGAATCCGCATATATTCACCATTCTCTACGTTCCGTGGGTGTAAAACATCTATTTTATATATTATTCTGTGGTCAGAAAGGAGAAAAACAATGGATCAGGTAAAAATTGGAAAGTTTATTTCTGATGAAAGAAAGGCAAAAGGGTATACACAGAAACAATTATCTGAATTGTTGGGAATCAGTGATAAAACAATATCGAAATGGGAGTGTGGAGTTTCCCCAACAAAAGGATATTAGAAACAATCCATGAAACACCTGCTTGCGTTAAAGGAATTACAATAGAATACTATATTTTTTAACATGCATTTCTATATTGATTTGCATGTTTTTAATTTCAAAAGAAAATTTAAAACAAACACTATATAACACTTGACAACAGTTTGCAACTGTTATATACTGTTATCAAGAAAAGAAGGAAGGATATAAAGAATGAAAATTATAATCAATACTTCCCTAATGGTTCCCATATATGAACAGATTGTTGACCAGATTAAAATGCTCATACGCAACGGGGAACTAAAGGAAAACGACAATCTTCCATCTGTCCGTACACTTTCTAAGGAACTAAAAATAAGTGCTTTAACTGTAAAAAAAGCTTACGACAATTTGGAAAGTGAGGGTTTTACGGTTACAGTACATGGAAAAGGCACTTATGTAGCGGCTACAAATACAGAACTGCTTTTGGAAGAACAGAAAAAAGAATTGGAAGCGGATTTGGAGCAGGCTATCCAAAAAGGCAGACGATGTGGTATTAGTGATGAAGATATAAAAAGTTTATTTGAGTTGATATTGGAGGGTTGATGTATGTTAAAAATTGAACACTTGAAAAAGCATTATGATAATTTTTCTCTTGATTGTTCATTAGAGCTTATGTCTGGATGTGTAACAGGCTTGATTGGACAAAATGGTGCTGGAAAAAGCACAACATTTAAGGCGATATTAGGTTTGATTTCAACTGACGGCGGAAATATTACCATACTTGGAAAGGACAGAAAAGACTTCACAGCAAAAGATAAAGAGGAATTGGGTGTAGTATTGTCGGATTCTGGTTTTAGTGGGTATCTGAAGATAAAAGATATTATCCCTATATTGCAGAATATGTACTCAAAATTCGACAAATCACTATTTATAGAACAGGTACAGAAATTTCAACTACCTATGAATAAACAGATAAAAGAATTTTCAACAGGAATGAAAGCAAAATTAAAAGTGCTGGTTGCAATTTCACACAATGCAAAACTGCTGATACTGGACGAACCGACAGCAGGTTTAGATGTAATCGCAAGAGAGGAATTGCTTGAAATGTTAAGAGAATTTCTGGAAAAAGATGAAGAACGCTCCATTTTAATCAGCTCTCATATATCCAGTGATTTGGAGTCGCTATGTGATGACCTTTATATGATACATGACGGAAAAATTATTCTGCATGAAGATACAGACGTTCTTCTTAGTGACTATGCTTTATTAAAAGTAGACGCAGAACAATACAGCAAGCTGGATAAACAGTTTATATTGCGTTCCAAAAAAGAAACATATGGATATAGCTGTCTGACAAATCAGAAACAGTATTATATGGAGAATTATCCTAAAATTGCCATTGAAAAAGGTACAATAGATGAAGTCATTACCATGATGATAAGGGGGACAGAACAATGAAAGGTTTATTCGTAAAAGATTTGAAATTGATGATGTTACAGAAAAATTTTCTGTTGCTCATTTTGGCGATTGTAATCGGAATGATGATATTTACTGATGATGTGATATTCCCATTAGGTTTTCTGAGTTTCATTGTATCACTTTTTACAGTAAGCACAATCAGTTATGATGATTTTGATAATGGAAATGCGTTTCTGTTTACATTACCCATTACACGTAATCATTATGTGAGTGAAAAATACTTTCTTGGTCTATTATTGGGGTGTATGGCTTGGGTTTTGGCAACTGTTTTAGGAATAATTACAACTGTATTGAAAGATACATTACCTATTACAGACTTAGTACAGAGTTCATTGATGATTTTACCTATTATGATTGTCGTTCAAGCAATCACGCTTCCTTTTCTGCTAAAATTCGGTGGAGATAAAGGAAGAATTGCTATGATTGGTGCATTTGGCGGTCTGGCAGTAATCACTCTCGTTATCGTGAAAGGAGCAGAAGCCATTTTCAATATTGATTTAGTTAGTCTGTTAGATAATTTGCCAACTGTAAGCATGGGAGTTCTTATCGCTATTGCAATTATTATCGCTTTGTTGATGTTATTGGTTTCAATGAAAATCAGTTTGTCAATTATGAACAAAAAAGAATTTTAAAAAGGAGCAGGTTTTTACCAAAGAACAGATTTATGAAAATGTATGGGGATATGACTATCCGGCAGACCCTAATAATCTGACTTCATTCATACGGAAATTAAGAAAGAAGATTGAGCCGGAGCCGGACAGACCACGCTATATCGTCACTGTCAGAGGTGTTGGATATAAGTACACGGAAAATGAGGAAATGGTAGGCAAGACAGCAACACCGCCGGAGTGATCCAGATGTGGTGGCGGTCGTAAGACATCAAGCCATGCCAGTTTTGCTGGCAAACGGCTGGTTCACTCTGACGGTGGGGCGAGCGTCAGCGAGCCATAAAGCCCCCGTTATCTAACAGGGGGGTACTATTACAAAAGACAAGAGAAAAAATAAATACAAAACTGCTGATATGCAACGATTTATAAGGTTATAAGAACTTATTTCACTTCACACCATATTCTTTTTATCCGACAGGTCTAAAACAGCATATCAATAGAAAATAAATATAAGATACAAGGTGTATGCTCCTATGAGTATATGCCTTTTTGATTGGAGGAATGAAGCATGAATGATATAGAATTTATTGAAACATTAAAGCAAAAGAGAAATGCCTGTGATTATTCTCAATCACGACTGGCACAGGAATTGCAAATTAGCAGGCAGAACTTAAATGAAATTGAAAACGGAAAAACAAAAGCCAGTATGGAATCAGGTCTATTGCATTTCCTTCTATATCAACGGGAGTATATAGTTTTCCGGTTGAGTTGGCAGCAAAGATTGCAGTACACACAGTAAATAGGTTCTTGCAGGATAATCCGGATTGGTTTGATCTGGTGGAGTGGGTGCTATTTGATACTCATACTGAATCGGTGTATGAATCTGAGGTTGATAAGATATACAACAAATAAAATGACAAAAGGGAGTTTTTATGTACGCTGAAAAAACAGATTATGATGATATTGAAATGTCGAGCAGGTTACGAAATGTTCTAAGAAGGAACGGATTTGAGTCATTGGAAGGAGTGAGAGAATATCCAAAGGAATATTTTATAAAGTTTCGTAATATGGGGCAGGCAACACTGCAGGAATTATATCAGATTTGTGAAGAGTAAGGCATAAAGCTGCGCAGTGTAGAAGAACTGAATGATCGGGAGCATGGAGTCAGATTTGATGATTTCCTATGTATGGATGCGTTTAGAATGGGAATAAAAAGCAAAGATGATTTGAGAAGATACAGTATTGAGGAACTTGAAAAGATGTGCCCGAAGGACAAGAGACTTTTTGTTCGATTAAAAAAAATGAAGACTGTTTATGGATGAAATAGGATATTTCTTCCTAAAAACAATATATTTATGGTATACTAGCTTGTAGTAATGCAGTTTCAACCGACATTACATATTATTATGAGAAATTAATGCAAAGGAGTTACAATCAAATGGATAACAATGAAGTAGTAACAGAAGAAGTGGCTGCAGTTGTTGAAAATAATACAGGTATTGAAATAGAGCCTTTATTTGAGGAGCAGGTTGATTTTGATACATTCTCAAAGTCAGACTTCCGTGTTGTAAAGGTAAAAAATTGTGAGGCAGTACCTAAGAGTAAGAAACTTCTTAGATTTACACTTGATGATGGTACAGAGAATGAAAGGACTATTCTTTCAGGAGTACATGCATTTTACGAGCCGGAGGAACTTGTAGGTAAAACTTTACTTGCAATCGTAAATCTTCCACCACGTTCTATGATGGGAATAGATTCATGTGGTATGCTTCTTTCTGCAATTCACAATGTAAATGGAGAAGAAAAACTGAATCTGGTAATGTTAGATGACGCAATCCCAGCAGGTGCAAAATTGTATTAGGATTTACACAGTTATTACATATAACTTAATGGATAATTATATGTGATTTTTAAATTTATGTTGAAAGTAGATAGTAAAAGAGCTGGGTATCATGTGCCCAGCTCAATCGCTACATGGAAGCCAATAAACCATGCAACAGCGGTTCTTTTATTCGCCAGTATATGCAATTTCTATCTCATAGCCGCCGTTTTCATAGTAGGCGTGGGAAAAATAGTATCTTATTATTATTTCTGAAATATAAAATTTGAATCATAAAACTTCTTTCCCTCTCAAATCCATTTTTACCAAACCAACTACTAACAATCCAATAAAAATTGCCGTGTCCACAAATAACAGTACAACAACACTTTTTACCACTCCGAAAGTAAAAAGTATGGAGAAGATTTCCACTGACAACACAATAAAACACATATAATTTGTCAAATACTCTGTTATAATTTCTCCATAATAATTGTTCATCTGCAATTTCGCATAGATAAAAGGTTTTAATAAATAACGGATTATGATACATATAACAGGACAAATAAAAATCCAGTTTTTATTAACTAGGAATGTTGCCACTCCTTTACTCCATTGTACTGGAATTTCTGTCGGCAACTTAGAATAAGACAAAGCCCCAATAATCAAGCATAGTGCGGTAATCATAGTCCAGGTAAGCATACTTCCCCATATATACAAAAAGCTGACTGAATCCAGTTTGAAAACAGTTCGATTATCTTTCCAATAGTCATGAAAATCTGTTACATACTGTTCTACCTGTAATTTTTCATAACTAATACTTTCTTCATCCAGCATTTTTTCGCACATGAGTTTTGCCTTATTCAAATCAGTAATCTGATTTTTTAATACTTCCTTTTGCTTCTCAAGCATTTCCTGCAATGTTACTTTTTCGGATATAATATTTCGTATATCTTCAACAGAAATTCCCAATGTACGTAGATATGCAATCTTCTTTATATTTTCCACATCATTTTCAGAATAATCTCTATAACCATTACTTTCATTTCTCGAAGGCTCAATAAGTGTTTCCTTTTCATAAAAACGGATATTAGAACGGGATAAACCTGTTCGCTCTTCTACGTCTTTTATAGTCATATTATGCCCTCCTTTCGAGCAACTCTATTTTACTTAATAATAAGCTATAAACAAGGTTTACAGTCAAGCATTTATCAAAAAACTATAGTTGTTGATAAGGACATGAAAAGCTGTCCAAAATAGAAGGTGAACCGGATTGCTGCTCCGACTCAATCTTCCACATGGAATACATCTTCCACCAGCATATTAAAGTACTTTGATATCCGCAGCATAAATTCGGCAGATGGGGTGCTGTCCCCACGCTCTATCCTGCCGACAGTTTTGGTGCTGTATCCAATAGCAGCGGCAAGGTCATCCTGGTAAATGCCTCGCTGTTCACGGATTTCTCTGATATTATTGGTAACCGCCATAAAAATCCCTTCTTTCAGTTCTATAGATATTTTCTTATTGTCAATTATGCAAAATAATGTGTCCGATAAAAAGGACTTGCAATTTTATCGGCAATGTCCTGTAATAGCACAAGCATCAGATTTTCCAAGAACTTTTCCAAATATGTCTAAGCGGTCATTTTCACTAACCCTGATAGGTGCATACTTTTCATTGAGTGAGATAAGGAAAATTCCGTCTTTATCGTTTTGTAATTTCTTAATATAGGCTTCTCCGTTTAGAGCGAAGATGCCGATTTCTCCATTAGCAACAGATTCCTGTTGTAATACCCATGCAATCTGACCATCGTGGAATTCTGGTTCCATACTGTCACCACTAATACGGACACCGAAAGTAGTATCTTCCGGCAGGATAGATTCATCTATGCGTACAGTCTCTTTCGGTCCATCTACAAGGAAGTTACCGGTTCCGGCTGATACAGCATTTTCAAAAATATCAATGCTACGGAATGGAATTATCTTAGCAGTCTGCTTTTCATACATTCCGGATGCGTGGAGCAGATTGATATAATCCATAGCTTTTTCCCTGCCTTCATCAGTTAGTGATGAGAAAGGATCGGCAGGATTTACTCCAAAATATGCCTCATACATGTTAGTAATAGCAAGGATTCTACACACTTTGTAAAATATGGTAACGCTTGGTTCAGCAAGATTTCTCTCCCAGTTGGATATGGCTTTATAGGAAATGGTAATGCCTTCCTTTGCCAGTTCATCAGCGAGATCCTGTTGGAGTAAGCCTTTCTTTTTTCTATATGTTGAAATGATTTCTCCGATTGAGTACATACATACGCCTCTTTTCTTTCATTTTGTTGATTTCAAATGTCTCTTTTCACTCCATAGTATATAGCAATAGTGCCAATTATTCAAGTTAAAAATCCAATATAATGAGAAAAAGGACATATGTGTCCGTTGACAGTCGATTATTCTTGGGGTTATACTATGCCCTGTAAGGAACATTACTCATATACTTGGACTAAAGGTTATGGTAGTGACAGATTAAATGCAGGAGGTGATGCAGATGGGAGACAGGGTAATACTTCATTCAGATATCAACTGTTGCTATGCTTCGATTGAGCATCTGCATCATCCGGAGCTTGCAGGAAAGCCATTGGCAGTAGGCGGTGACCCGGAGGCAAGACATGGGATTGTCTTAACAGCTGACTATATTGCGAAGAAGTATGGTGTGAAAACAGGAATGGCACTCTGGCAGGCAAAGCAGGTCTGCCCGGACATAACATTTGTTTCACCAAGAATGGACTTATATCTTCGGTTTTCAAGGATGGCTCGTGAGATATATGCAGAATATACGGACAGGCAGGAGCCATATGGGATTGATGAGTGCTGGCTTGATGTGACAGGGAGCAGCTCCCTAAAAGGGGATGGATTGCTCATTGCACAGGAAATCAGCAGGAGAATGAAGTCAGAGCTTGGCATCACAGTGAGTGTTGGTGTTTCTTTCAATAAGATATTTGCAAAGCTTGGTTCAGATTATAAGAAGCCTGATGCAATCACAACTATGTATAAGAGTGAATTTAAGCAGAAGGCTTGGTCACTTCCGGTGGCAGATCTTCTATACGTTGGCAAAAGTACGAACAAAAAGCTTGCATTATTTGGTATTAAAACCATAGGTGATCTTGCAAGGGCAGATGAATATGTGCTTAACAGTCACCTTGGAAAGATGGGCAGTATCTTATGGTCGTTTGCTAATGGCTATGATGATTCACCTGTCAAGCTGGAGAATACCCACGCTCCAATCAAATCGGTGGGAAACAGCATAACGACGCCAAAGGATTTAGTATGCGATGAGGATGTAAAGATTGTTCTTTATATTCTGGCTGAGAGTGTTGCAGCAAGACTTCGTGAGAATGGATTCCGGTGCAGAGTGGTTGAGATAAGTGTCAGGGATAATGAGTTATTCTCTTTTACCCGTCAGAAAAAGATTGACCATGCAACGAATATCACCGGAGAGATAGCTGCATATGCTTATCAGATATTTAAGGAAAACTATAACTGGAGCAAGCCAATC
Organism: Eubacterium ramulus; assembly: GCF_003122485.1. Taxonomy (GTDB): domain Bacteria; phylum Bacillota; class Clostridia; order Lachnospirales; family Lachnospiraceae; genus Eubacterium_I; species Eubacterium_I ramulus_A. The sequence continues at coordinate 7,036 of NZ_JRFU01000082.1, read as the reverse complement.
CGCAGTGTTGGTGTCCGAGGTGCAGACTTAGTAACAGATAATTATTGGGAACAGATTGATTTATTCTCAAGTGTGGAGAAGCGTGAAAAGCAGATGAAGATGGATTCAGCGGTGGATGAGATACGCAGAAGATTTGGATTTTACAGTATCCAGAGGGGACTCATGTACCGGGACAGGATTCTATCGGCAGTCAATGCAAAAGAAGAACACACAGTACATCCACATGGGTACTTTTCAGGTTAGCAACGAGAAGTGCCAATAGAGTAAAGAAGAGGGAGGCGGAACATGAGCGAAGCAGCAAGAATTAATCTGGTAGACAGAGCACCATTGACGGAGAAGCAGCAGAATGTGTATGAAAGCATTATGCAATATCAGCGTGTGAATGGCTATGCTCCTACTATCAGGGAGATATGCAAGATGGTAGGGGTGGCATCGACTTCAAGTGTTTATGCACATCTGAAAATATTAGAAGAAAAAGGCTATATAGCAAGGAAGATGGATGCTTCCAGAGCAATAGCAATCTTGTAAGGAAGGTGATTACATTGAGCAATAAGGTATATGTTGATGTACTTGCAGAGTTTTCAAGGGACGGACTGCTCATTCCAAAAGAGATAACATGGGAAGATGGCAGAAAGTATGAGATTACACGAGTAAAAGACAAGCGCAGAGCAGCCAGTACAAGGGCTGGTGGAGTTGGAGAGCGTTATACCTGTGTGGTAGATGGAAAGGAAATATTCCTTTTCTATGAAGATAACAATATGTGGTTTATGGAAAGAGCCGGAGCCTGATGTGATTGTGTGCTGACAGCACAATTCATATCAGTTGGCTTTAGATCAGCAAAGCCGGGGAATGTGCAGACATTCATCGGAACTCCCGGCAAAAGGCTTGCAAAGGTGATTTCCCTTTCCTTTACGAGTACAAAGTTGTAGATAGTGATGATTTTGTATGAATAAGGAGCGAACTGAATTGAACAAAGAGTTAAAAGTTATAGATTTTTATTGTAAGAAGTGCAAAAAGAGTATGAAAGTTTCATACATGGTTACAGGTAACAGAAATTATCCGGTACTGCCGAGAGTTATGATGAAATGTCACCATTGTGGTAGAGTAATGACCTTGAAGAATTTCAAGGAGGGTGAGCTGCTGGATAGAGTAGAACAGGATAAGTATTATATCTGATACATACAGTCAGACATCAGATGCTGCGGCAGATATTTGACCGCAACAGGACAAGACAATTAAATTAGTGGTCATCATGATATGGGAGACACCTGCAATAAGCGTAAGCTGATGATACGCAAAGGTGCCATCCTAAGGACGCATGAAAAATTAGAAACCAGTTTGAGGACTGGAACTGTTTTTCATGTGTCCTTTTTTATTTGCTAAAAATTTCATGTTGGAGAAGTTTTTCCAGACCTTCAAACGTTTCTAGCCACAACGGAAGCGAAAGGATAGATGAGAAATTGCAGCAAATAAGTTATAATAGTGTTGAAGACATTACAGATGATATAAGAAAACAAATTGGATGGAGAATACAAGAAAAAAGGATTGAGAAGGGAATTACAGCAGTAGATTTAAGTACCTATTTAAATATAACAGCTAATCAAGTCTCAAGGATTGAAAGAGGTTGTGCCGGGATTGATATTTACAAGTTGATTGTAATTTGTAAAATCCTTGGAGTATCGGCGGATTATATATTGTTTGGAGAAATGAAGGAAGAGAACATAACTATTAGTAAAGAGCAGTTTGAGGCGATAAATGGTCTTATTAGCATGTTCGGAAAGGAAAAATTATGATTGAATACATAACACTATCAGATCTTGTTAAGAAAGTGTCCCAGGATGCTGTTGAAAAGGGAAAGGAAATATTTAACACAAAGAAAATACGAGAGAAGTATCTTAATATATTTGAAATAATTGAGAAGAAATTCTCACAACAGAATAAAGTGCTTGGAAATATTGAAAAGTTCGCTTAAAATCAAGGTTTGCAGACATTTTTCTTCAAAGAAAAGGTATCGTAGAATACCACAAAATATCGTAACGGATTTTTAAAATGGAGTAAATTTGGAATAAAGATTGAAAGAAAATGGAGTAAATATTTCAAGAAGACACGAAAGGAATGACGCAGATAGTAGAGATATTGTCTGCGTTATTTTGCAATTATAATGGTGCAAATAATTACAAAGTATGATATTATGAAAAACAAACAAATTAGAATTGATGGAGGGATATATTATGATAGGCTTTAGTATAATGATGTGGTTCTGTTCTGCTCTTCTCATATTTGTTAGTTTTTCTCTATTAAAAGGAAATTATTCTTCTGTTCATGGCAAAGTATTTGAAACCACAAACGACAGAAAAGGATATGCAAAAGCATTAGGAAAGCCTGTTTTATTGATAGGAATTTGTCTTTTGTTCTCTGGAGTGATTGCAGTTATATTACCGAAAGATTATGCTATTTCTATTGCAGTTATATTTATATTATTTATAGCTGTTATTTGTAGTATATGGCTGTATAAGATTCAAAAAAGATTTTCGTAAATCCCAGTTGTGCGCCCAGCTAAGGGTGTGTAGTCAAGCCGGTGGGAATCCGGTTTATCCAAGGTTTAGCCAGCCAGATAATAGCGAGTCTTGGGATGTTGTTGGTAACAGCAACTGACAAGCGTAGACAGCAAGAAAGCAGGGTTGCAATGCTATTGAGCCTCGAAAAGTTAACTTCAGTAGGCCGACGTCTTAACTGGTGCGGAAGGCAACAGCACACAAGTCATTATGGCGAGAATTGTGTGGCGCTGCGGGGTCAAAGGGCCAATCATGCTTGACATTGTGGGTACACATCAACTGGGGAGAACCTGTTGTCTCTCGTATAAGAGTATGAAGTATCAACTGAAAATGGAGAGCTTCAAATGGATAACAGGTAGTCGGACAGTCTCATAGTACTGATGAAATCGGGTAATGCCGATGGAGGGAAGGGGACTGCATAGTAACGGTCTTTCTGAGGACACATTATCCGTACTCAGGGACGGAGGAAATAATGGGAACGAAATTAGAAAGAATAGCTGAAATATCGGCAGAAACAAAGAAACCTGTATTCACATCCATATATCACTTGATAAATGCAGAATTGCTGAAACAATGCCATAAAGAATTAGATGGCAAAAAGGCAGTTGGTGTTGATAAGGTGACAAAGGAAGAATACGGAAAGAACCTCGATAGAAATATCGAAGACTTAGTACAGAGGTTAAAGAACAAATCTTTTAAACCACTCCCATCATTGAGGGTATATATTCCAAAGGGAAATGGAAAAATGCGACCGCTGGGAATAGCCTCTTACGAGGATAAGATTGTCCAAATGGCAGTAAAGAAAGTACTAGAAGCAATTTACGAGCCAAGATTTCTGAACTGTATGTATGGATTTAGACCAAACAGAGGTTGTCACGAAGCGGTAAAAGAAGTATATCAGAGAATCAGTTATGGGAAAATCAGCTACATAGTGGACGCTGATATTAAAGGATTTTTCGATCACATTAACCATGACTGGATGATGAGATTTCTGGAATGGCATATTCAAGACCCAAATCTGCTCTGGCTGATAAAGAAATATTTAAAAGCTGGAATAATGGAAGATGGAAAATTTGAATCAACAGAGGAAGGTTCAGCACAGGGTTCAGTCATGAGTCCGATGCTAGCAAATATATACATGCATAACGTGTTAACGCTGTGGTTTAAATTTGTGGTGAAAAAGACGTTAAAAGGAGACTGTTTTCTGGTGAATTTTGCAGATGATTTTGTAGCTGGATTCCAGTATAAATCAGAAGCAGAGTGGTATTATTCAGCCCTGAAAGAGAGGATGGAACAATTCAATCTTGAGCTGGAAAGCAGTAAAAGCAGGTTGATTGAATTTGGGAGATTTGCAGAAACCAACAGACTATCCAGAGGAATAGGTAAGCCAGAAGCATTCGATTTTCTAGGTTTTACTTTCTATTGCGGGAAAACAAGAAAGGGAACATTTGCATTAAAGTTGCAGACATCTCGAAAGAAGTTTGAACGTAAGCTGAAAGAATATAAACTATGGATATATGATAATCGGAACCGTCCGGTCAGAGAAATCATAAAAGAGCTGAATGTAAAGCTTGTAGGTCACTATCGCTATTATGGAGTAACATGGAATTATAGAAGATTATGTGCATTCTTACACAGAGTACAACAATTCCTGTTTAAAGCGGTAAATCGTCGAGGTTGCAGAAGAGCCTATACATGGGGTGGTTTTTGGGAAATGCTAAAGTGTTATCCGCTTGCGAAACCAAAGACGTACTATTGCTTATATTAAAGTGAATGTTATTATGAGGAGCCGTATGCGGGAAAGCCGCACGTACGGATCTGTGAGGGGCTAAGATTGAGAGGTCTTAGTCTACTCGACTGTAGCAGACAGTTTTTTGATTGACTGTCTGCTTTTGCTTTTCAATTATAATTGATAGTAGTGGTATAAAATGGTTCATATCCATTGTGAAAAGACCATTTAGAGTGGTATAGATTGATTGTAAGGATAGTGGGAGTTCCGTTGATTTGATTATGTTCTGCTTCGATTTCCGCTACCACTTCATCGGTATTCCAGTATTGATATACGATAACTTGCAATTCGGTATCACGATTAGCCCCATTGCTGAATGACATACTGTTAAATACAAGATAATCGGGTAAGCTAATGTAATAGAGAACACCTGCAAGCAAGACTAGAATAATAGTGGCAAATAATAATTTCTTTTTCATTTTGACATACCTCTGTTTCTATATAGTTATAGGGATAACTATATAGTACCTCACTATATAGTGAATTACTACATAAAGATTTATTGAATATACTTTTATGTAGAGGTGAGGCAATGAAGTATGGACATTTGGAACTTCACATAGAGGAACTGCTGAAAGAAAAAGGAATTAGTAAGAATACCATTTGTAAGGAATTGGATATACCGAGGTCTAACTTTAATCGTTATTGCAGAAATGAATTTCAGAGATTAGACGCACAACTAATCTGTAAACTGTGCAGTTACTTGGATTGTGGAATAGAAGAATTGATAGAGTATGTGAAAGAATGAGAGCCTGTAAGATTGAAGAAAATTCGTGCGTGCTTTTGTTGTGTCAAGAAAAAAAGAAAACGTAGTGAGGTCAAGGAACAAGGCGAAGCCGATACGCCGTAGGGCAGTCCTTGACGGAATGGACACAGCCAACATCACTATGATACAGCAGAGGACTTGTAAGGTCAGAAACCTTGCAAGTCCTCTTGGCTGTTACTGGGCAATGTGTTTTAAGTAGAGTGATTCTTTTATCAGTTCCTTTTCAAATGCCTTTATGTGACCGTCCTGTATTCCGTTGTCGATATAAAAGCAATCATCAGCCTGTGAGTAGGAAAGCATGGTAACTTTCGGCTCATAAGTTTTTGTATAATAGCAGTTGAAAGTTTCACGTTGATACTGTCAAAATCTCTTGTGAAAATGCTGTGCCTGTCTGCGTGGAAAAAATCAGACGGACAATCATAAAATTCAGAACTATCCTCCCTTAAAAATAATGGCAGTATGTGTATTTCATTTCCGCTTCGGTTGACAAGAACATAAAAACGTGGAATGAGGGCAGAATACTGTGTTTTCATTGCGATATACATATCATCTAAATCATCAAGAAGATACTCGGAGCAGGAGTTGTTGTAAAAGACGTATTGCAAGGCAGTATCATCTTTTTGAGTATTTTCCATAGGCACATTTTCCCCGTAAAGCCAACGTAAGTCTACATCTAAAGAGTCGGCAATCAGTTCCGTTTTATCGGCTTTCGGATTGTACTGTCCTGAAAGATAGGAACTGAACGCTCCTTTGCTGATACCAGTATCTTTGACCCCATACAGGCGTATATGGGCGATAAAGCCGACATGAACAAGGCAAACGAGGTGCGCCCCATTTTTCGCCGCCTTGCCGAAGTTGCGGAGCGTACCGGGTGCGCCGTTATCCTTATCGGACACCTTAACAAAGCTGCCGGAGGACAGAGCGCATACAGGGGCTTAGGTTCTATCGACTTTAGAGCCGCAGCAAGGAGCGTCCTTTTAATCGGGCGCGTGAAGCGTGAGCCGAATGTGCGTGTTATCATTCACGACAAATCTTCCCTTGCGCCGGAGGGAAAGCCCGTTGCCTTTTGCCTTGACCCGGAAACAGGCTTTGAGTGGATAGGCGAATATGATATAACCGCCGACGAGCTGCTGTCCGGTGCGGGCGGCAACAACGCCACCAAAACCGAACAGGCTGAAAAGCTGATACTTGACCTACTGGCAGACGGAAAAGAGCTTGCCAGCGAGGGCATAGAGAAAGTCGCAGCCGACGCGGGGATTTCTGCCCGTACTGTCCGGGCGGCAAAGAAAAACCTTGACGGGCGCATTACCTCAAAGTGTATCGGCGCAGCATGGTATCACGCCCTAAAAAAGTGAACTGGCAAAATCCAAGTGGCAAAACCCAGATACCTTGCCACTTTGCCACTTCGCCACTTCAATCATAATCCCACAGCCCCATGTATGACCGCGTGGGGCTTTATCGTGGAAAAAAGAGCCTATGTTGCGTCAATAACTCTAAAAAGCACTTGACAAAACGCTTCATGGCAACTGCTGATATATACGATTTGATGGATGAATTAAGCAGACAGTTTCCGTGGATTGGAATATGCGTGAATAAAATTGATGTGACCAACGTGGGACGGCAGCACGATTTGACAGAGCTCTTGAAACCAGCAGAGGATATTGTTATCGATACTTCGCTGCTGACAGTTCCCGATTGCCCGCAGCAGGAAACAGAATAACAGAAATTCGCGGGCTGTCTATGTAGAATATCGCAAAGCCGGGTACAGCAAAAAATTCCGAACAGAACATGAAGCTGAAATTCTGCTGCACCAGGCGGCAAAGAATCATTTTGACGAGCTGGGAATCAAAAAGCTCCCCTCTGTCAAATCTCTCCGGGAGGAATACACCGATCTTCTGGAACAAAAACGGAAAGCCTATTCTGCCT
>NZ_JRFU01000081.1 GCF_003122485.1 Eubacterium ramulus | reverse complement strand
ATTACTCACCACTTGCAGAAGTGGGAGTCTTCTCGACTGAGATAAAACATATTTATACAAATCATTGATTTCTATTGTATTTTTGTCTTCTGTATTTCACATTCTTTATTTTTATTCAGTCACACAGATCCATTTTTCTAACAAGCATCATTTACCGTCTTTGCAATATTTACTACAGATTCTGTAATCAGCTGTTTAAACATTGGCGCCACCCGGTCTGCCATCTCCTGAATCTCCGCGTGTGTCAGAGGATGTTTAGAAATACCTGCTGCCAGATTCGAAATACAGGAAATACCACAAACGCGCATGCCCATATGATTCGCCGCCATTGCTTCACAGGCAGTACTCATGCCAACCGCATCTGCGCCAAGAATCTTAAACATCTGTATTTCTTCCGGAGATTCATAATTCGGTCCGGTTGTCTGCACATATACGCCCTCTTTCAACGGAATCTGTAACTCTTTTGCAGTAGTTCGGATCACTTCCTGCAGATCCTTTTTATAAACCTCACTCATATCCGGAAAACGGGTGCCAAGTTCATCTGGATTTGGTCCGATCAGAGGAGACGGCACAAAGCTGGAAATATGTCCGGTGATCAGCATAAAATCGCCAACCTGCATCCCATCCTGAATTCCACCGGAAGCATTTGTCAGGAATAAAACCTTTGCTCCAAGCAGTCCCATCAGTCTGGTAGGAAGCACGACATCACTCATCGAATAGCCTTCATAATAATGTACTCTGCCCTGCATAATTACCACAGGGACGTCCTGAATATAACCAAACACGAAACGTCCTTTGTGTCCCAGTACCGTAGAAACCGGAAAACCTTCGATTTCATGATAATCCAGAACCGCTTCTACCTGAATGTGCTCCGCATAATCCCCCAGACCGGAACCAAGAATCAATGCAATCTGCGGTTCAAAGGATACTTTTTCTCTCACACTGTGATAACATCTCAGTAATTTGTCATATACCTCACTCATGCCAAACTTCTCCTTTTTATCTGTTTTACTTGAAATCGTTACACTTTTCATATAGATAGTAAATTATAATACCACAAAACCCAAAAATGAACAAGTCCGTGAAGATGTTCCCCTTTTTGATATATAATACGAAAGCCCGGCAGAAGTATCCCACAGGCTAAGACGCCTTGTGTGATACTTCTGTCGGACTTTCTTACGTTTTTACAATATGATACATACAAGACCACCATTATTATCGTTGACAATTTTTTTCATGGTATCCTGCAATTTTTGCTGGCTTTCTTCATCCATCATCGTAATTTTTCGCCGGATTCCATCTTCCACCAGTTCTCCGATGGATTTTCCGAAAATATTGGTTTTCCAGAGACCTTCTGACGTATTCTGATTGTCTTTGATGTAAGTAACCAGATCGTTTGCCTGTTCTTCGCTTCCGATGATCGGCGCAATCTCGGTCTCAATATTTGCACGGATCATATGTATGGACGGGGAAGATGCTTTCACACGCACCCCATAGCGATTACCATGTTTGATTAGCGTTGGTTCCTCAATACTGATGTCATCCATGGACGGAGATACCACGCCATATCCCGTGTCACGGACACTTTCGATTGCAGAAGCCACCTGTTCGTACGCTTTTTTCTGTTTGGCAAGTTCCCGGATCAGGGATAGCAGTTCATATTCACCGTGAATCGGAATCCCTGTCAATTCACTGATATTTTCATAATAATACCGTTCATCCACTCCCAGACAAATTTTTACCGTTCCGCTGGCAAGGTCCGTCACATCCAGACGAATTTCTGCAATTTCCTCATGTTCCGGCAAAAAAGTATGCCCGACAATATCCTTCATCTGATCTGCCTGTTGCAAAATTTTCCCCGCTTCCTGTATCGCTGCCTGTTTCACTTTATGCGCTGTCGGGAGCATTTCTACCCATTTTGGGACATAAAATTCTAACGCCTCCAGTGGAAATTCATACAGCACACTCTGCAAAATCTGCCGAATATCTTCCGATTTCAATTGTTCACAGTTCACCGCCAGCACAGTGACACCATATTTCTCCTGCAACTCCTGACAAAGCTGTTCTGCCCCGGTACTGTGCGGCCTCGGTGTATTCAGTAAAATTACAAACGGCTTTCCAATCTTTTTTAATTCTTCCACCGTTTTTTCCTCTGCCGGGACATAATTCTCCCGTGGAATATCCGTAAAACTGCCATCCGTTGTCACTACAATTCCAATCGTTGCATGCTCCCGAATGACCTTCTCCGTCCCGATCTGTGCCGCTTTTGCAAATGGAATCTCATAGCCGTACCATGGTGTCTTTACCATCCGCTCCGCACCATCCTCCATATGCCCGCTGACACCCTCAATCAGATACCCCACACAGTCAATCAGCTTCACATCTGCCGACACATCCTCATCCAGTTGAATCGTTGCCGCTTCCCGCGGAATAAACTTCGGCTCCGTTGTCATGATCGTTTTTCCCTGTGCAGACTGCGGCAATTCATCAATCATCCGCTGTTTGCCTGCCGACTCCTCCATGCGGGGCAGCACCATCAGATCCATAAAACGCTTGATAAACGTAGATTTTCCGGTTCTGACCGGTCCCACAACCCCAAGATAAATATCACCACCGGTTCTTGCTGCGATATTCTGATAAATATTTTTATTTGTCATATCCGTCACTCTCCTCTTCTGCTTATGAATATGCGACACCCGATCAATATATGACATTAAAATACCAATAAAACCGCCCAACCAAATATTCAAAAAATATCCGGCAAGGCGTCTTAGCCTGCAGGATATTTTTTTCTCTCTTTTTTCGTCCGTCTAATCACACAATCCTTTATTCATCTAATAAATATTCCCCAAGAATCCGAATACCATCCTCGATACAGCCATCACAGCTTCGCAGCACTTTTCCAGTATCCACACCTTTCAGTTCCCGACATACGATCGAACCATTTTTATCCTTGAATTTTGCTGCCAGCTCCCGCACCAAACGCATGGTCTGTGGCTTGGTATCGCATGCCTGCAGATCCCCGGAACTGTTTTTCAATCCAAGTGCCATAAACATTGCGGTCACCGCACCACAGGTTTCCATCATACCACCCATACCTGCACCAAATCCTTCTGAGATCTGAAACAGTGTCTCCTCATCAATACTAAGCACATCTGCATAAGAGCACAATACCACCTGTGCACAGTTATATCCGCGTGCATGTCTGTCTTTTAACTCTGCTACTCTTTCTTCTACCGTCTTCATTTTTCTACCTCCGCTTTGCTCTTTTTTTACCCATTTTTCTAAATTTTTCACTTATTTGACTAATTATATCATATTTTGAATATTTTTTACCAGAATCCATTGAAATTTTGTCACGAAACTGCTACACTATGGTTACCCTTTTGATACTAAATTACTTTTTTAAACCAAATTACTTTTAGAAAAATCAAAAGAAAAGGTCGGAGGTGAAATACTTTCCATGCAACAAACTGTTAATCCGTATCATTTTGTCACAAACTGTATCTCCGGTAAATGGAAGATGACGCTTTTGCATCACATCCATCATTATGGAAAAATCCGTTTCAACGAAACAAAAAAGACACTCGGCGTCAGCGAAAAAGTGCTCAGTCAGCAGTTAAAAGAACTGACACATGACGGACTGGTTGAAAGAATACAGTACAACACCATCCCATTGAAAGTCGAATATATTCTGACTCCTCTGGGAGAAGATTTGATCCCGGCATTAGACATTCTTTACATTTGGAGTATCAGACGCTTAAATGAATTGAATCTTCCCATTGATCCAGATGCCTTTGCAGTTCACACAGAAGTCAAATATCGTGACCAATTACAAGATATCATGGATACGTATATGAAAAAGCATCCTCCAGTGGAGCAAAAATAGTAAACAAAAAAAGCTGCTTATGCAGCTTTTTTTGTTATTAGGATAGGATATTATATATAGCTACAAACAAGGTTGTATTCAACCTGTGTAACTGCCAGAATAAATTGTTCTGCAACAAACCCTTATTTGTTTGTTACATAATCATAGATTGCATGTGCTGCATGTTTACCAGCTCCCATTGCAAGGATAACGGTAGCAGCACCTGTAACTGCATCACCACCGGCATAGACACCCTCTTTGGTTGTCTTTCCGTTCTCTTCATCAGCTACGATACATTTCCATTTATTTACTTCCAGACCCTTTGTTGTAGAAGAAATCAATGGGTTTGGAGATGTTCCCAGAGACATGATAACAGTATCAACATCCAGAACAAAGTTAGATCCCGGAATTTCCTGCGGACGTCTTCTTCCCGACTCATCCGGCTCACCAAGCTCCATGCGGACACACTCAAGACCGGATACCCATCCGTTCTCATCTTCATAGATCTTAACCGGATTAGTCAGAAGGTCAAAGATAATGCCCTCTTCTTTTGCGTGATGAACTTCTTCCACACGGGCAGGAAGCTCTGCTTCACTTCTTCTGTATACAATATGAACTTCCGCACCAAGACGAAGTGCAGTTCTTGCAGCATCCATTGCTACGTTACCACCACCAACGACAGCTACTTTCTTTCCACCGTGAATCGGTGTGTCATACTCATCTCTGTATGCGCTCATCAGGTTATTTCTTGTCAGGTACTCGTTTGCAGAGAATACACCATTTGCGTTCTCACCATCAATACCCATGAATTTCGGAAGACCTGCTCCAGAGCCGATAAATACAGCTTCGAAACCTTCCTCATCGATCAGCTGATCAACAGTTACCGCTTTACCGATAACAACGTTTGTCTCAATTTTAACACCAAGATCTGTTACATTGTTGATCTCTCTTGCAACGATACGCTGTTTCGGAAGACGGAACTCCGGAATACCGTAACGAAGTACTCCGCCCGGCTCATGTAATGCTTCAAAAATTGTAACATCGCATCCCATTCTTGCAAGCTCGCCTGCGCAAGCCAGACCTGCAGGACCGGAACCTACGATTGCGATCTTATGTCCGTTTGACGGAGCCGGTGCCTGCTGGCTATAATTATTTTCAGCAGCTGCATCTGCTACGAAACGCTCCAGTTTACCGATGGAAACTGCCTCGCCTTTGATACCGCGGACACATCTTCCCTCACACTGGTTCTCCTGAGGGCATACACGTCCACAAGTAGCCGGAAGGGATGTATACTGAGAAAGGATTTTGTAAGCCTCTTCGATCTCGCCTGTTTTTACTTTTCCGATAAATCCAGGAATGTCGATGGAAACCGGACATCCTTCGATACATTTTGCATTTTTACATCCGATACATCTCTGTGCTTCCTGTACCGCTTCTTCTTTATTATATCCATAACAAACTTCTTCAAAATTTGTTGCTCTTACCTTTGGATCCTGCTCTCTTACAGGAACTTTTTTAAACATATCCATTAGTTGTCACCTCCGCAGTTTCCGCATCCACCATGATGTGTATCACCTTCATGCAGTTTCAGGATCGCGCGTCCCTCTTCTGTCTTATACATCTGCTGACGTTTCATTGCCTGGTCAAAATCAACCAGATGTCCGTCAAACTCCGGTCCGTCTACACATGCAAATTTGATCTCATCACCAACCTGCAGACGGCATGCACCACACATACCAGTTCCGTCTACCATGATTGGGTTCATGGAAACGATGGTCGGAATGTTCAGCTTTTTGGTAAGCAGACATACGAATTTCATCATGATCATCGGTCCGATGGCTACGCAGACATCATACGGCTGCTCAGCTTTTGCTGCCAGATCTTCAATTGCTGTGGTAACCATTCCCGGAATACCATAGCTTCCATCATCTGTACATACATACAGATTTCCTGCTACTGCTTTCATCTCATCCTCAAGGATCAGCATATCATGATTCTTTGCACCGACAACTACATCTACATCAATGCCATGCTCATGCATCCATTTTACCTGTGGGTAAACCGGTGCAGCTCCAACACCACCTGCTACAAACATGATTTTTTTCTTTTTCAGTTCTTCCAGGTCTTCTTCTACCAGTTCAGACGGGCATCCCAGCGGTCCAACAAAATCCTGGAATGCATCTCCCTCTTCCAAAGCTGACATACGTTCTGTAGAAGCTCCAACGATCTGGAATACAATGGTAACGGTTCCTGCTTCTCTGTCATAATCACAGATTGTCAGCGGAATACGCTCTCCGATCTCATCCATCTTTACTATTACAAACTGTCCCGGAAGACAGGCTTTTGCTACTCTTGGTGCATCAACAACCATATAATAGATTTTATCAGCTAACTGCTTACGTTCTAAAATCTTATACATAAGTACCTCCTCTATTGTTAATTTATTAACTAACTCACTTTTTATATTGTATACAAAATAGCGTCTTTTTTCAACTCCTTTCTGCACATTTACATGTTCTAATTCGTATACATTCAATTATAATTATTGCTTTTTTTATTATACAAAAAGCGTGCCATTTTTTCAACAAAAAGGACCCCTGCAAAGCAGAAGTCCTTTTCCTGGATAGGTATAATTTAGAAAATCATAAAATCAAATAATTTGATTTTATTCCGGAACAACTTTTGTGAATGTTCTGGCCTCTTCCTCGCCACGCTGTACACGTAAAGCGCCTAAAGCAAGGGATTCCATCTCATTTTCACCGGCATATACGATTACCGGTGCGATAAACTCTACACGTTTTGCAACTTCTTTTGTAAAATATTCAGAATATGCAATACCGCCGGTCAGAATGATGTTGTCAACTTTTCCATCCACATAAACACTCAATTTTGCAATATTTCTTGCAACATTGAGAATCATTGCATCATAGATCAGTTTGGCTTTCTCATCGCCATCCATCATCATTTTTTCAACGATTCGTGTATCATTTACACCAAAGTAGCCCATAAGACCACCCTGTGTTTTTACTTTTTTCATCATGGCTTTTTTGCCCATGCCTTCACGGGTTGCCATATCAATGACCTGAAATGCAGGCAGTCCGCCGGCACGCTCCGGTGAGAACGGGCCTTCATCATCAGAGATCATATCAACAATCTGACCTTTGTGGTGCAGGGATAATGTGATTCCACCGCCCAGATGAGCAACGATCACAGAAATATCACTGTATGGTTTGTTATGCTCTTTTGCATATTTCATAGCTGCTGCACGCATGTTCAGGTTATGTCCCATACCTTTACGCTGCATCTCCGGTAAACCGGTCACTTTGGCAAGTGGCTCCAGCTCATCAACAGTTACTGCATCGTAAATATAGGCCGGAATGTCAAGCTCTGTAGCGATGGCATTTGCGATAACTGCGCCAAGGTTGGATGCATGCTCATTCTGCGGTGCGTATGTAAGCTGCCATACCATATCTTCGTTTACACGATAAGCACCAGCTTTAATCGGTGGAAGCAGTCCTCCACGGGATACGATTGCTGTCAGATCCTCTTTGTGTACTCCATTTTTCTCCATGGTTGCAAGGATCAGGTCTTTACGCATCTCATACTGATCGATAATATTTTCAAAAGGTTTTAACTCATCCTGAGAATGTTCAATGCTCTCTACAAATAACGGTGTCTCATCCTGATAAACCGCAATTTTTGTGGATGTGGAGCCTGGATTCATTACTAAGATTTTTTCCATATCGGTCTCCTTATTTGTTTTTGCCTGCACTTACTGCTGCTGCTAATGCAAGAGAAAGGAATTTTTCTTTTGCAGAAGATCCTCTGGAGCAGAATACGATCGGTACCTGAGCACCAACTACGAAACCTGCCATGTTACCTTTTGCAATGATTGTGATGGATTTTCCAAGGATATTTCCAACCTGGATGTTTGGAACAAGGATAACATCTGCATCACCTGCAACCGGGCTTTCAAAACCTTTGATGTCTGCGCACTCTTTGTCCAGAGCGATATCCAGGGAGATCGGTCCCTCAACAACACAGTCTTTGATCTCGCCGCGCTCGTTCATCTCTTTTAACTCGCGTGCTTCTACTGTCTCAGGCATTTTCGGGTTTACTTTCTCTACTGCTGCTACAGCTGCGATCTTCGGATTCTCATATCCAAGAGCTTTCAGAGTCTCTACGGTATTCTCGATGATCTGAGCTTTCTGCTCAAGTGTCGGGTATGTCATCATACCACCATCTGTAGTAACAAGAAGTTTATGATAATGTGGAAGTTCGTCAAATACGAAATGAGACATTACACGGCCTGTTCCAAGACCTGTCTCTTTGTTTACAGCCGGTTTTAAGATCTGTGCTGTCTCCATTTTACCTTTCATCAGGAAATCACCTTTTCCTTCGTGGATCAGGGCAACGGCACGTTTTGCAGACTCGTCTACATCCGGAACATCGTAAATATCTTCTTCCGGTACAACCAGACCGATCTCTGCACAGATTTTGTCGATCTCTGCTTTATCGCCAACCAGAACCGGTTTTGCGATTCCTTCTTCCTGTGCGTGTTTGATTGCCTGTAATGTGTGCTCATCCTGAGCAGCTGCAACGATTACACGCATTGGCTCTGGGAAACCTTTTACACGCTCTACGATCTCATCAAAGTTTTTAATAACTGCCATACTAAAATCCTCCTGCTTTTGTTTATATATTTTTTTGAGTCTTTCCTGAGACTCTTTTCTCATTCATTGGTTCTCATTATAGCATGATTCTTTTTGTATCGCAACAGAAAAATTTGCAATTTATACTTTATATTTTGCATCGTGCACGATTTTTGTTTTTATATACATTATTGAAAGAGAAGTCCCTGATTTGTCTCAGTCGCTAACAATCGCTCCTTGAGAAAAATCAGGGACTTCTCTTAATCTACACGGTGATAAAAAATCACGGTAATATTCCTATATTTTTTAGTTTATACATTCTTCGCTGTTTATCAAAAAATGTAATAAAATTTCTATTAGAAAAAGATATTCGTCATGAATTATATTTTTGCCATGTAAATTCAGGACAACAACTGAAATAGCGGGAATCTTAATTTTTCCTAGCAGCGATTGTTAGCTGCTGGGACAAATTAAGAATCCCGCTCTCATACTCTATATTAGAATCTATTTTTCACAGTCTCAAGGTTTTTAAGAATGTACCCCCGTGACCACAACTGATGTGCTTCCAATCCATCACAGATTTTTGCAAAATCTTTGTTTGCAACCGCATCATGAATCTGCTCAAAATATGTGATACCGGAATGGTACTGTCCGCCACTGCCACCTTTTTCACGCGGCATTGCAAATAATGCATGCAGAATCTCGTCCATACCTGTCATAGAAGTTACTTTTGTCATCAACATATCATTGTTGGAATTTTTATAAAATACATCCATAATATTTCGGATACATCTGCAGCTTTCAATGACGCCATTGGAAGAACGGTATTCTTCAATGTATTTTTCGATCTCCTCTGCCATCTGCTGTGCATCGCCGTTACGAAGTGCATTACGTGCGGCTACCATCTGATAAGAAAAAGAAATCTCCTGAATCTCCCGGACATCTTTCTCTGTGATATCTATAACGTGTGCACCTACGTTGTTTTCGAATTCAATCAGCCCTTCATTTAATAAACGGTTCAGCGCTTCACGCACCGGTGTGGAACTTACACCATATTCCTCCTGAAGTTTGCTTACATTTAATTTACTTCCAAAAGGAATCTTTAACTGTACAATGCGCTCCCGCAATTTGTCATATACCTGATCCACAAGGGATACTCTCTTAATTACTGCCATTCTTTTCTTTTTACTCCTGTTTTACTTATAGCCTTCCTACACATTTCACATTTTGCACAATGTCAAATACATAGAATATTATGCCACACATCCAGAAGCAATGCAAACACTTTATCGTATAAAAAGAAAAACTTTCCACATAAAATCTTTGTAATATAGTTTCTTAAATTCTCCTGTCAATGACTAGCCATTCATTTATATATAGAAAAAAAGACACGGTCAAAACCATTTCTGATTCTGATCGTGTCTTTTCTATTACTCTACTTCAAAGTAATCATTGTCATCCTTCTGACGGGCACCTTCTTTTTCATAGACACCCATCACATGGCATTCCGGACAGAAACCGAACTCATCACCAAACTCAGTCATGACATCCAGTGCGTATTCGAATTTCATTCCGCATTTTGGACAATGATAATACATGTATAAAGCTCCCCAGGTCATAAAGAAGCCTCCTATTATTTAGCTGTTAAACCAAGCATCTCACGTGCCTCAGCCGGTGTAGCAACTTCGTTACCATACTCTCTGATTACACGAGCAGCTCTCTCTACGAACTGAACGTTGCTCTCTGCAAGCTGTCCTTTAGCGTACATTACGTTGTCTTCCATACCTACACGGATTCCGCCGCCAAGTGCTACTGCACCGTACAGCATCTCCATTGCGCTGTGTCCAACACCGAAGCAGGACCATGTGTAGTTTCCTTTTCCTACTAACTCATCAGCTGTCTCTTTCATGAAGATCAGGTTTTTCATTGTTCCCGGGATACCATTTGCACATCCCATGCAGAACTGGAAGTGTACAGGTGTTTTCAGAACGCCTTTTTTGATATAGTAGGCAGCGTTTCCGATCATACCCGGATCAAATGCTTCGATCTCTGGTTTTGTATTTGTCTCCTGGAATAACAGACCACAATCTGTTAAGAATTTCGGGGAGTTGATGAATAATCCACTGTTTAACCAGTTCATAGAACCACAGTCATAAGAAGCCATCTCTGGTTTTAATTTTTTAACATGAGCAACACGGATCTCGTCATCAGCGTGGATATCTCCAGATGTTGTAAGGTTCAGGATGATATCGCAATCCGGATATTTTGTGTGGATCAGGTTTACAGTCTCTTCGAATTTAGCTGTATCCATTGTTCCATTTCCTTCATCATCTCTCATATGAAGATGAGCGATTGCAGCGCCTGCTTTCCAGCATGCGTATACGTCATCAGCGATCTCCTGTGGAGTCATTGGAACGTTCGGGTTGTTCTCTTTTTTTGGCCATGCGCCAGTTACTGCTGCTGTGATAATTGTTTTCTTTGCCATTTTTCATTCCCTCATTTCTTATTTATATGGTATAAATTCATACATTTAAATTTTATGTCATGTCTGGTCGAATGTCAAGACATTGACATAGCAACTTTTGAAAAATTTGACAATATATCTCTATTTTATAAGCTCTGAATAAGCCCACTGCATTGCTGCAATGGGCTTATTTTATATCATTTGGTAATTCCAGCCAGAATTATTTGTTGCGGTTGAACAGTCTCTGGATGTAGTCAAGGCAGCTAAGACCATACTCTTCAGCATCGCCGTAACCTGTTCCACAGTATTTGTATTTTCTATCCGGAACTGTCGGATCAATGTTCTCTTCGTCAACGTAAGCAACCGGATGAGCCATAGAGCCATCGCCCATGTACCATCTGATTGGGTAGCAGTGGAAGTCGAACCATTTACCTGGAACGATCTTATCAAGATCACCACCAAGGTTCTCAACACCAACAATACCATGACCAAGCATCTCTTTATGACATGGCTCCCAAGTTCCCCATACACCAAGGTTCTCTAACTCGCCAAATTTCTCATCATATGCTTCCTGTCCATGGATACGGATGTACTCGAATTTATCGAACTCAGCGTAAGCTTCCTCACCAAAGAGCTCTTTGTACTCTTCAACGATTGTTTTACCTGTAGCGCCAAGAAGGTTCATTCTTGTCATACCGTTGTTACCCATAGCTGTGTGAAGCGGATGATCCAGAGCCTGTCCGTCCATAGCTACACATTTAACGCCCTGTTTTACAAACCATTTACCAGCGTCGATACCTGTACCAGCTGCATAATGATAGTAAGCTTTAGAATCATCGAAGTAACGATGCATTCCAGAGTTCAGGCAAAGGATTTTTCCTTTCAGATCACCATCTTTAAGACCGTACTCTTTCATACATGCATCAAGATGTTTGTCTGTGATCAGTCCCCAAGGCTCGATATCGATTTTGAAAACGATAGCCTGTCCAGCGTAAGCATCAGCCGGCATCTCATGTGTGTAACGAGCACGTCTGCCATCGAACTCATACTCCATAACGTGACGTGGTGCATCACAGTGTGTACCTGTATGCATTGTACATGTAATTCTCTGTGTTAAAACGCCACCTTTAGCCATAGAATGTGCGCCTACGATTTCTGGTTTATCAAAGTAAGGCCAACGCGGAATCTCTGCACTAAAAGGATGTGCTAAATCTACTACTACTTTTCCCATTTTTATTATCCTCCTGAATAGAATATAGTGTGTCTATTTCATGTACCTTCACATTACCCGAAGATACGAATGAACCATGTTATTGTATAATTAAATTTATTTGTTGTAAAGCATCTTGATCAGATACTCATTCAGACCACCGTTGATCTCTGCGATCTCTTCGTCTGTATATTTCATGAATCCTTCATGAACGCCATCTACTGCCTCTGCACGGAAACCGTTTTTGCCTTCATCCAGCATCTGTTTCAGTAATGGAGAAGCATCATGTCTGTCTTCCAAATCTTTTAATACATAGTTATGGATATTGGATGTCAGCTGTGTGCTTACCATATCAGAGTTTACTAATGGTGGTAAGTATGGAAGTCTCAGACCAAAGCTGTATTTGCAAGCATCATCTACAGTTTTTGCATCTGCGATACCACGCTCAACGATGGAAATAGCCTCACGCCATAAAGCATGCTGCATTCTGTTTGCGATAAATCCCGGAACATCCTTTTTGCAAAGAACCGGTTTTTTACCAGCTTCTGTTAAAACGTCGATAACAGTCTGGGCAACCTCATCTGTAGTAGCATCTGTCTTAACAACCTCTACTAACGGAATCAGGAATGCAGGATTCCAGAAATGTGTACCGCAAAGTCTCTCACGGTGTTTACATTTTGCAGAAATCTCTGTCGGGCTCATAACGGATGTATTTGTACAGAAGATACAGTCATCTGCTACATACTCCTCTAACTGAGCGAACAGATTCTGTTTCATCTCCATCTCCTCTAATACACACTCAACAACCATCTGTGCGTTTTTAACGCCTTCGTCGTTCATATCCTGTGTAAAGCTGATTTTGGAAACGATGTTATCTACGTCTGCCTCTGTTACGATTCCTTTTTCTACAAGAAGTTTCATGTTGTTGCGAACTTTTGCTTCTACGTTTACTGGGAATACATCATATACAGTAACCTTTGCATCATCAAGTCCTGCAAGGATCTGTGCGATTGCGCTTCCCATCATTCCGCCGCCGCATACTAAGAAATTTTTAATTTCACTCATTATTTTTGCATCTCCGTCTTATTAATCATTTACAGAGCCCGCCCGCTTGTGGCGGGCAGGAGCTCTTCTTAATTTGTGTAATAAGTCTGCAATCATGGTTTTGTACGCCACATTACATGACTGTGTTTATTGTCAAAGACAATAATTAGCAGGTTAAGTAACCACCGCTGCAGTCGCAGTTAGCGCCTGTGATGTAGTTAGAAGCGTCAGAAGAAAGGAAGATAGCATATCCTACGAAATCTTCCGGCTCAGCCAGACGTCCGATTGGCTCACGTTTCATAAAGTTCTGGTATACAGCAGACTCCGGATCGAACATCCACTCTGTTAAATCGCTACGGAATACTGTCGGGCACAGAGAGTTAACATTGATACCATATTTAGCGGAAAGGTCACAAGCCATGGAAGAAACCATAAGGTCTGCACCACCTTTAGATGTACAGTATCCTGTGTATCCAGCCATACCACGTTTAGAACGCTGAGATGTAACAACTACTACTTTACCGCCTTTGCCCTGAGCAACCATCTGCTCTGCAACATATTTACAAACAACGTATACAGATTTGCAGTCAGCATCCATGATGTACTGCCAATCAGCTACGGACTGCTCTAAGATGTTCTGTGGTTTGTTGAATCCGTGGCAAACAGCAAGAATGTTGATCTCACCATATTTAGCAACTGTACCTTTTACTAAAGCGTCAACATCTTCCTCTTTTGCAGGATCAGCTTTGATGTATGCGCAGTCGATATTCTCTGCTTTGAACTCTGTCTCCAGCTCCTCTAATTTAGCTGCGTTACGACCAGTCATCATAACTTTTGCTCCAGCATAACCATATGCTTTAGCAAGAACTTTTCCTAATGCACCAGTTGCACCTGTAACCAGAGCTACTTTTCCTTCTACAGAAAACATGTTGTCGACAAAGTCTTTCTTTAAACTTACCATTTCCCAAAATCCTCCTTCATTTTTTGCCTTTTGGTTTTTCTCATTTCAGTTTCTAAATTAAGAAGCTGAGATGGATCAAGGCGAAACGGATAAACCTAAAATTCCGTTCGTCAAATTCATCATGTTTAGTATAGTTCATGTCGCTTTTTTATGCAATACATACAATATTGTTATTAAGTTACTGTACGGTAATTCAGTTTCCTTTTTGTGCATTACTACTAACACTTTTTTATTTTTTTACATGAAAATTGTTGATTTTTCCCTCACATGGTGGTAGACTATGTCTTGTAAAAAATGTCAGGTAGAAAGGAAGGTTTTATATTATGGCTGGCTACAAAATTACTAAAAAAGATGCTTATTATACTTATGAGGCACCAGGACACAAAGAGTGCAAATTATGCAGACTTCATGATCCGCAGGATATCGATGGTGGTAGACTGATCAACGGTCTTTCTCACTTCCTTCCAAGCGGCGGCGGCACAGAGTTCGCTGACAACGCTATGGAGTCCATCTACTACATTGTAGAAGGAACAATGTTATTCAAAGGCGATGACGGAGTTGAGACTGTTCTTGAGGCAGGCGACAGCGTACATATCGCACCGCACTCTAAAAAGAGCGTTACAAACATCGGAACAACAACAGCTCAGATGTTAGTAATTCTTTTACCAGAAGCTGCTAAATAATTCATTTAAGCGAATTATCATATCTGTAAAAAAAGAAATCCGGTTTTCTGATCTTCAGAACGCCGGATTTCTTTTTTCTGCTCCTATTCTTTATGTCATTCTTACATTCTATTATATTGCTTATGTAAAATTCACCAAATTGCTTTTTACTCTGAGTGAAAATCTTAACTTCCTCTTACATAAAAACCGGCATCTGTTTTGCTCAGACACCGGTTTTTGTTATGTTTTCTTCTATTCCTGTATAATATTACTTTTGTATTATGTCTCTCATTTTCTTCTCAATCACAAAATTCCCGATCACTCGGATCATTTATGATAACAGGATTCGGTCATTATCAAGCTGAGCGCCAACACCCTCCTTGAATTTTTCCAACAGATCTGCAACCGTCAGACCTT
The DNA here is from genome assembly GCF_003122485.1 of Eubacterium ramulus. GTDB lineage: Bacteria > Bacillota > Clostridia > Lachnospirales > Lachnospiraceae > Eubacterium_I > Eubacterium_I ramulus_A. The sequence continues at coordinate 32,930 of NZ_JRFU01000081.1, read as the reverse complement.
TTCTTTCCTCTTCTTTGACATCCAGCACGATCTCACCGGAGTTCATCATCAAAGTTCGATTGCCAAGATCCAGCGCTGACTGCATGTTATGTGTGATCATCAGGCAGGTGATCTTGTTTTCTGCCACGATCCGTTTGGTCAGATTCAATACTTTTTCTGCCGTCGCCGGGTCCAATGCTGCCGTATGCTCATCCAAAAGCAAAATTTTTGGTGTTACAACGGTTGCCATCAGAAGTGTCAGTGCCTGACGCTGTCCACCGGAAAGCAGTCCCACCGGATTTTTCATACGGTCTTCCAGTCCCATATCAAGTAAAGCAAGTTTTTCACGGAACATCTGTTTTTCTTTCTGAGAAATTCTGCTGAAAAACTTTCCTCTTGAGGCAGATGCCCTCAGATAAGCTAGTGCAAGATTTTCCTCAATGCTCATATTCGGAGCCGTACCTTTCATCGGATCCTGAAACAGATGTCCGATGTATTTGCTTCTCTTATGTTCTTTTTCATATGTAATATCTCTGCCATCCAGAATAACTGCGCCTTCATCCACAAAAAATGTTCCGCAGATTGCATTGAACATAGTTGATTTTCCGGCACCATTACTTCCGATGATGGTTGCGAAATCACCATCCTGTAATTCCAGATTCAGATGAGACAATGCTTTTTTCTCATTTACCGTTCCCAGATTAAAGGTTTTTGATATATCGATTAATTGGAGCATTACAGATTACCTCCCCGTTTTCTTTTTGCGATTGCCGCACGTTTGGTCTTTGCAAACGCCGCTTTCTGTTTCAGATACGGCAGAGAAATCGCTACTGCTACGATAATGGATGATACCAGTTTCAGGCATTCTGCCGGGACATTGAATCGAAGTGCAATTGCCACGATGAAACGGTACAGGCAGCTTCCAAGGATGACGCCAAAAATTCGTTTTGCCACATGTCCTTTTCCAACCAGTGTCTCACCGATGATCAGACTCGCCAGAGCGATGGTAACCTGACCGGTTCCGATATTGATATCACAGGATCTCTGATACTGAGCCAGCAGCCCGCCGGAAAGTCCGGTCATAGCGTTTGCCACACACAGTCCAACGGTAATGGTAAATACCGGACTGATGGAGGAAGCTCTTACCATAAAGGCATTGTCACCGGTTGCCCGGATAGAAAGTCCCAGCCTCGTTCCAAGAAACCAGATCAGGATAACTGCCACGATCAGGATTACGATCAGAATGGCAATAATTTCATACCAGTTTCCACCAATTTTGTCTTTTGCCAGTGTGAAAATTGTATCGTTGGCAAACAGATTGATAGTGGATGAAAATCCCATAACCGCAATATTGATGGTATACAAACCGGTATTTACGATAATTCCAGCCAGAATGGACTCAACGCCCAGTCTGGTCTGAAGAAATGCCGTTACAAATCCGGAGATTACACCGGCACCGGTCGCTGCCAGAAGTCCCAGAAACGGATGACCCTGCAGGGTTACCATGGCACACACAGCGCATCCTAAAGTAAAACATCCATCTGTGGAAAGATCCGCAATATTTAAAATTGAAAATGATACAAACAGCGCCAGCGCAACCAGCGCATAAATACATCCAAGTTCAATTGCACTCTGTGCAAGTGATACTGTAAAAATTGAAGATAACATAATCAGTTTCCGCTCCCGCTTTTATTCAAATTCCTGAGCAGTTGTAGTCTCTTTTACCTGCTCGCACATAGTAGCAAACATGCTGTAATCCAGACCGATTTTTTCTGCTGTGTCTGTATTGATGGTTGCGATACCATTGTTCATAGTCTGTACCGGAGTTGTTGCCGGATCAGCACCGTTTACCAGAATATCTACTACCATGTCTGCTGTTGCTTTTCCAAGTTCTTCGTAATTTACGCCATATCCGCAGAATGCACCATTTAATGCGAAGGAATCAGCACCACAATACTGTGGAACTTTTGCATCCTGGAATTTTTCAAAAATTGCAAGTTCTGCTGTCATAACGGTATTGTCAGTTGGTGTAAATACCGCCTCGCATCCTGCTGCGATCAGCGCGTCTGCTGCAAGAGATACCTCATCGTTGGTTGTTCCTGTTTTTTCAACATACTCGATTCCTTTCGCATCCAGATATGCTTTTGCATCTGCGATCGGCTGTGTGGAGGAATCCTGTCCTTTGTCATATAACAGACCTACTTTTTTGATATCCGGCTGTGCCGCCAGCATCAGATCCATGATCGCATCGGTATCCAGCATATCAGATGTACCTGTGATGTTGCTGCCCGGTTTATCCATGCTCTCTACCAGACCTGTGATAACCGGATCAGATACTGCAGAAAATACAACCGGTGTCTGTGTTTCTTCTGTTGCTGCCTGCATAACCATTGCAACCGGTGTTGCTACCGGAACAATTGCATCTACGTTATCATTGATCAGGTCACTTGCGATCTGGTTCATAACGGTTGCATCTGCCTGACCATTGTATGTGTGATTTGCATAATCAAATGTCACACCAAGCTCTTTTCCTTTTGCATCCAACTCTTCTTTTACAGCTTTTACGATCTGGTTTAAAGAAGCATCGTCAACATACTGAACAATTCCTACCTGATAAACTTTGCCATCTGCTGCCTCTTCTGTTGCAGAAGTGGTATTTCCTGCATCTTTCTGATCGTTTGACTGACCACCGCAGCCTGCCAGAACTGTTACTGCCATTGCGCATCCAAGTGCCATTGCTAAAAATCTCTTTTTCATCTTTTTACTCTCCTCTTTTTCATGTTTCATGATTTTAAAAAAACCGTCCCAGGATAAACTTATCCTGAGACGGTAATAAACTGATTTATTATCGCGGTACCACTCAAATTGGCGTGACGCCCACTCTTTTTATGTACGTATTCATACATACCGACTGGATAACGGGTTCGGCTCCCGGCATACCCTACTCTCAAATCCATTTCAGGCAGCCCTCAAAAGTCCATTCAGCTTTCTCCTCATACTGCACTCACACCAACGACAGCTCTCTGAAAATCGGTTCGACATCACTGTCTCCAGCCTACTACTCTTTTTCAACGGTTTCAACTTGTTTTCTTATATGTGCTTTAGTCTATTACATTCTTGAAGTTTTGTCAATCAGTTTTCTCATTTTTCTCACATTTTATGAGAAGTATACAAGACTGTCTTCCGGTTCTTCTGCTTTTACGACTTCTTTTGCGTACAGAACCGGGCCTTTTCCACGATATTCCTTGGCAAACTCATTGTGGATCTCTGCGGTTATATAAATCCAGGATTTGTGCGGAATCTCCACTGCTTTGTCATACTTGCATTTCAGACCGATAAACTGAATATCCTCTGCACAGCAGGTCATGGCAAAACGTCCCGGTACCATCATCGGTTTTTTACCGAATTTGTCCGGTCTATATACAAGTCCCAGGAAACGAATGGTTTTGCCTTCGTATTTCTGCGGATTGTCCTGTACATCCAGATAGAAAATGCCGTAGTCAGCATCGGTGATTTCAATGACATCCTGATCCAGATCATATGGAAGCTCATCAGCATCACTCTCATCAATGGTACCATCTTCTCGCTCGTATACGATCTGTGCACGGCGATTTACAGCCTTGATGGTTCTGCGGAATTTTGCTTTCGGTGTGTCATCGGTGCAGCGGTTAAAAATAACCACATCGGTATTGAACACCTGCTCCATCATCATGGCACGCATGTTTGTCAGGTACAGTTCAAATGTAGAAGCATCTACGGTGGCCAGAGACTGAACGATTTCCCATCCTTTCGGGAGTTTCATTTCCAGAATTTTGGCTGATTCCCAAGTACCGTTATACTCGATAAATACCTGATCCGGCTTAATGGTATCGTCACACTCTTTCAGATATTCCTCGGTAAATTCTTCTTCGGACTCTACTGCCACAACCGTAATTTTGTCTTTTGCCAGTGCTTCTTCATCGTATTCTTCATCGCCGTCTTCGCAGGCAATGATCAGACTGCGGGAGCCGATGCCAAAATCATTCTCCTGAAGGGTCTGAGTGATCAGGGAAGTTTTTCCACTGTCCATAAAACCGGTAAATAAATATACTGGTATATCCATAATTATTCGTTTCTCTCTTTTCTGTAATTTTTGCTTTCTGCGTGGTTTCAAAAGAAAACTTTTTCCGATATAGCAATGCTGACCGCACTGCCATATCGGAATCCGTTTTTAGTTCAGTTCAAATAATTCTTCTAACTTATGCTCGTCGATATCTGTACCGATGACACAGAGACGTCCGGTATAATCCGGCTCACCGTCACGCAGCTCATACTCGCCCGGAACCATATCGAAATAGATCCATGTGCCGTCTTCTGCCGGAACCATTCCTTTTGCACGTAAAATTGTGCCGTAGTCCTCAGTATCGCAGAATGTTTTCAGGATAGACTCGATCTTCTCTTTTGTATATTTATGAGGAGTCTCTTTGCCCCAGCTGATAAATACTTCATCTGCATCATGGTCGTGATGGTGATGATCGTGGTCATGGCATCCACAGGTGCATCCTTCGCCGTGGTCGTGATCATGGTCATGATGATGCTCATGCTCGTGATCGTGGTTATGGTCGTGATGATGTTCATGCTCGTGATCGTGGTCATGATCGTGATGATGTTCATGCTCGTGGTCATGGTCGTGATGATGTTCATGCTCGTGATCATGATGATGCTCTTCGTACTCTTTCATCATTTCCTGCATCAAAGAATCCTGCTGCTCGATTACTTTCAGGATCTGCTCTCCGGAAATAGAATCCCAAGGTGTTGTAATAATAGCAGCCTTCGGATTTAATTTCTGAATCTCTTTTACGCAAAGCTCCAGTTTTTCCTCTTTCATATTCTGAGTTCTGCTTAAAACAACAGTTGTTGCATTTTCAATCTGGTTGTTGAAGAACTCACCGAATGCTTTCATCTGTTTGGTTGCTTTCATTGCATTTGCAACCGTTACCAGTGCATTTAATTTTACATCATGATTTTTCTCCATGTCTTTTACAGAAGACATAACATCAGAAAGTTTGCCAACTCCGGACGGCTCGATAAGGATACGATCCGGATGATAAGTCTCGATTACTTCATTTAAGCTGCGGTTGAAATCACCAACCAGAGAGCAGCAGATACAGCCGGAATTCAGCTCTTTGATCTCGATACCGGAATCCTTTAAGAATCCGCCGTCGATACCAACTTCACCGTACTCATTCTCAACCAGAACTACTTTCTCACCGGAGAAAACTTCTTCCAGCATTTTTTTAATAAAAGTTGTTTTTCCGGCTCCAAGGAATCCGGAAATAATGTCTATCTTTGTCATTTTATATCATCCTTTCTTAGCTTTTAAATTTCCACCCTTTGACAGATTATTTTAAGTCTGAAATCAGGAATTGTCAAGGTGTGTCACATATCCCTTCAATCCCATAAACGCAGGGTGATAGGACTCTTTTGCCCGGCGCAGCCCTTCTACACCGCTGTCATCCTCACGGTTGACATACTGATACCCCTCTGCCGCATGCTCTGCGAACTGCTGGTTGATCATCGGATAAGCCCCCGGCACATCCGCAAAAGCCTTTTCGATATGCACCACATACATATCTTTATTTAATTCTTCGCCAATGGCAAAAGCTACCACATCGCCATCCGGCTCCAACCGCAGCAAACCACCGGTCAGATGAAGTTCTTTCATCAGACGCAACGCATTGAACGTCACACACAGTTCGTCCAGTTTTTCTTCATCCTCTTCACAGTCGTTGATTCTGCGCCATTCCAGTCCCATCTGAAAACAGTCTTCCACATTTTCATCAGTGATCGGCTCATACACCCAGTTCGGATACAGATTTTTAAATTTATTCACATGGTTCTTTTTGCCGTGATATTTCTTGCCGGATAATGCCACAAGTTTTTCCCTCTCATATACATAATCCGCCAGGTCGCGCTCATACTCCACCTGATATTTTCCCGGAAACCATTCTTCTAACTGCTCCACATTCTTTGGTGTCGTCAGATGCAGCGCAAAAGGTTTGCCATCCTCTGCAAAATACTCCTCCAGCGTCAGAATCGCCTGTTTTACTTTTTCCGGTTCGCCAAGCGGCATGGATACGCTGTTAAAATCCGTCAGATCCGCAAAAATCAGACAATCGTTGACCATCGCGTAACCGGTTTTATATTTTCTGCCCCAGAGATAGATGTTTGCAAAACACATGTCACAGCCTTTGTCCTGTTTTTCATCCAGATAGGCGTCCATCCATGTCTTATCGGACAGTTGTACTTTTTTTACTTCCAGTCTGCTCATATATAATAATTTTTTCCTTTCCAGACTTTATTGTGCAAGATTTGCCATCTCGCACAGTTTCTGATAAATACCGCCTTTTGCCACAAGTTCTTCATGAGTACCGCTCTCTTCAATGCCGTTTTCCGTCAGCACCAGAATACGTTCTGCATTACGGATGGTAGACAGACGATGTGCAATTACGAAAGTAGTACGTCCTTTGGCAAGGATTTCCAATGATTCCTGCACAACTTTTTCACTTTCATTATCCAATGCAGATGTCGCTTCGTCAAAAATCAGGATCGGCGGATTTTTCAGGAACACACGGGCAATAGACAGACGCTGTTTCTGACCACCGGACAATTTCACTCCTCGCTGTCCGATATCCGTATCATATCCATCCGGGAAACTCATGATAAATTCATGGGCATTGGCTTCTTTTGCCGCTTTGATAACCTCTTCCCTGCTGGCATCCGGTTTTCCATAGCGAATATTTTCCAGAATCGTCCCCGCAAATAAATACACGTCCTGCTGCACGATTCCGATATGGTTGCGCAGATCCGACAATTTGATCTTGCGGATATCCTGACCATCCACCCGGATCGTACCGCCTGTCACATCATAAAATCGCGGAATCAGACTGCACAGCGTACTTTTTCCTGCACCGGAGCTTCCAACCAACGCCACATACTCTCCCGCCGGAACTTCCAGATTTACATGGTTCAGCACCATCTGATCACTGTCTGCATAATGAAAGGACACATTTTCAAAACTGATCTCACCTTTCACTTCCTGCATCGGCTGCGCATCCGGCGCATCTTTGATATCAGGCACCACAGAGATCATCTCCATAAAACGCTCAAATCCGGAATAACCATTCTGGAATTGTTCCGTAAAATCAATCAGCGTTTTTATCGGCTCAGTGAATACATTAATATACAGCAAAAATGTGATCAGATCCGTGATATTTCCTTTTCCACGGGCAATCATCACACCGCCAGACAACATGACAACAACGGTAATTGCTGTTGTAAACGCAGTCAAGCCGGCATTGTAACCGCCCATATACCGATAACTGTTTTTCTTTGCATCCAGAAATCCGTCATTGCCCTTTTTGAACTTTTTATTTTCAATTTCCTCATTGGCAAAGGATTTTACCACACGGATTCCAGACAGATTATCCTCAATCTGACTGTTAATATCTGCAATTTTCACACGGTTCATACGGAAAGCGCGCTTCATTTTTTTGTTGAACACATAAGCGTACACCAGCATAAACGGCACCAGTGCAAATGCTGCCACTGTCAGCCGTGGACTGATATTTACCATAATAATGAAAGCACCGATAATGCGAATCAGCGAAATCACGATATTTTCCGGTCCGTGATGCAATAGCTCCGTAATATCAAACAGATCCGATGTAATACGGGACATTAACTGACCGACTTTCTGATCATCGTAGAAACGGAAGGACAGTTTCTGATAGTGTGAAAAAATCTCTGCACGCATGTCGTACTCGATCTTTGCGCCCATAACATGTCCGTAATTCGATATAAAATAGTTGCAGTAACACTGAACAGCGATCAGTACCAGCATGATCACGCCCAGTCGTAAAATCGTGTGCAGCGCCTGACTGCTTTCCCAATGAACAACCTCAGATGTGATATAACGCACCACTAACGGAATCACCAGCGATACCGCCGCTGCGCCAAATGCAAAAAACATATCTGCAATAAAAATTCCCATATATGGCTTATAATATGAGAACAATTTCTTTAAATTTTTCCTCATTCGTTTTCCCCTTATCATTTAAACTGTAGTCTAATATACTACACCCATGCAAAAAAAGTCAAACCACTAGTACTCTCATTCCCCGACTTTTTCGCAAAAAGTTTGGCTCTTCTAACAATTCTCACATCTCTTGACTTTCTTTCCTGATTGGTTCACTATATTTTTATACATATTGTAATACTGTAAAAATTCTGCAGTGTTCTCCTTTTTTGCACTGTAGATTAACACAGTATTTCAGCAAGGAGGTTATTTTATGACACCAAAACAGAAATATTATAAAGTTGCCGCAGAAACGATTCTGAAAAACATTGAACGCCGCGGCTACGAAGGATGTTACTGCGAAACAAGCGAAGAAGCCGTAAAAAAAGCTCTTTCCTATGTAACACCAGGTTCCAGCGTATCTTTCGGCGGTTCCATGACCATGAACGAATGTGGTCTGATGGACGCTCTGCAAAAAAGAGACGATATCACATTACTGGATCGTTCCAAAGCCTGTTCCCCGGAGGAGATTAAAGAGATTTACCACAAGGCTCTGTCCTGTGACTATTATTTCATGAGTACAAATGCTATCACATTAGACGGTCAGTTAGTTAATACTGACGGTACCGGAAACCGTGTAGCCGCTTTAATCTATGGACCAGAAAATGTAATCATCATTGCCGGCATGAATAAAGTTGCTGCCACATTGGAAGAAGCTGAATCCAGAGTAAAAAATATCGCTTCTCCGCCAAATGCCATCCGTCTGGACCGCAACACACCATGTGCGCTGACCGGAAGCTGCCATGACTGTTTTTCAGAAGGATGCATCTGCAGCCATACTGTTATTACAAGAAGAAGTGCTATCAAAGGACGTATTAAACTGATTCTCGTTGGTGAAGAACTAGGCTATTAGTGAATGTTTCATTATTTCACATTAGACAATTCGAAATCACATTACACAATTTTATAAAAAACAAAAGGCGATCAACTTTCTTCTGTTGATCGTCTTTTGTTTGGTCATACTCTTTTATTATCAGCGTCTCATATTTTCAACCTGTATTTGATGGCATATAACTCAAGCCAAACGGTGCCACACGAGTATAATTTATCCAACATACTTGTGCGGCACCGTTTCTTAATCATCTATACTAATTTCTAAAAAATTCTACCCATTTAAGAAATTCTATATTCTGTGCGGTTGTTTCTGTATTATATGCATAAAAAAGTTTTACACATCTTTTTATAAAGCATTGTGTAAAACTTTTTTCATTTAAAACTATCGTTTTTTCCTATAAATTGTTATCTTACATCTTCTCCGGTGCATCGAATCCAAGAACATCGATACATGTCTCAAGAACGTCTCTTGTCAACTCTAACAGACGGATATAACCAGCCTGTACAGCCACATCTTCTTCTACCATAATTTTTGTCTCATGATAGAAATGGTTCAACGCATTTGCCAGTCCGTAAATATATGCACAGATCTTGTGCGGTGCAAGTTCCTCTGCTGCATTTGTCATTACTTCATTAAAACGTGCCAGCTCCAGCATCAGGTTCTTCTCGCTTGCAGAATGTGCTGCCTGAATGGTGTAATCTGCTGCTGATTTTCCGCTCTCTGCGTATTTTTTCAAAATAGATTTGATACGCACGATGGTATACAGGATATATGGACCTGTATTTCCCTCGAAGGAGATAAATCGGTCAATATCAAAGATATAATCTTTGGAAGCCTGATTGGACAGATCTCCGTATTTGATAGCAGATAATGCAACCTGTTTTGCAGTCTTTTCTGCTTCTTCTTTTTCCATGGTGTTGTTCTCGGCAATTTTCTGATACATCTCATTCTGGATGTCCCCAACCAGTTTTTCCAGACGCATAACGCCACCCTCACGGGTTTTAAACGGTTTGCCGTCTTTGCCATTCATGGTACCAAAGCCGATAAATTTCAGTTCTGTGTTGTCATCTACCAGACCTGTTTTCTTTGCACAGCGGAATACCTGTACAAAATGAAGCTCCTGACGTTTGTCTGCCAGATATACCATCTGATCCGGATGATAATCTTTCATACGCCATACGATAGTTGCAAGGTCTGTGGTTGTATACAGAGATGCTCCGTCTGATTTTAAGATCATACATGGCGGGATCTCTTTTGCATCGGTCTCCTCGCTGACATCAACAACCAGTGCGCCCTCGCTCATATATGCAAAACCATCTTTCTTCATCTGTTCAGCCATTGGTGCGATGTATGGATCTGCATCGGACTCGCCTTTCCAGAGGTCGAAAGAAACGTTTAAGCTGTCATAGTTTTTCTTCAGATCCGCGATGGATACAGACAGAATGTGTTTCCACAGTGCGATGTAACCTCTTCTGCCTTTCTGAAGTTCAAAAGTAGCCTGCATTGCTGCTTCTTTGTAAGCTGCATCTTCTTTTGATTTTCCACTTGCAGTCGGATAAATCTCCTCTAACTCAGAGATGGTAAACGGTGCTTCCTCCGGATATTCTCCTTCGTATGCCTCGTCAAAATAAACCAGCTCCGGTTTACGCTCATGAAGCTCTGTAATGATGAGTCCCATCTGAAGTCCCCAGTCACCAAGGTGAACATCACCGATGACATTGTGACCGATGTAACGGCTCATACGTTTTACGCTTTCACCGATAACTGCGGAACGAAGATGTCCGACATGCAGCGGTTTTGCTACATTTGCTCCACCGTAATCCACGATGATGGTCTTCGGCTCTGCTGTCTTCTCGCAGCCGTAACGCTCATCTGCCTGCATTTCACGCAGATACTCTGCCAGATATTCCTCCGATAATTTCAGGTTCAGGAATCCCGGTTTTACAGACTCTACCGATGCAAACATCTCCACATCCTGCAGACGTGCTGCCACGTCATCTGCGATCATAAACGGTGCTTTTTTATACTGTTTTGCAGCAGCCATGGCTCCGTTACACTGGAACTCACACAGATCCGGTCTGTTAGACAATGTAACTTTGCCGAATTTTTCTTCGTATCCGGCTTCCACAAAAGCTTTTGTTACCTCAGCGGTAATATTATCTAATAATTTTTTCATGTGTACCTCCCGGTTTCAATCTTTCTAATTGACAATTGTTTTTATTCTAACATCATTTTTAATGTTGTGCAACGACCTGAGCCACATTTTTAAACCTGAACCGCATTTTGTAACTAAGATCACATTCCATCCCAAACAACCGTTGCAAATCACTTTTGTACCCATTAGCATTCTCACAAAAAACAACTGTATTCTTTTTCCCAATTTTACCATTCTTTGTTTTTCCATCTTCGGAATAATTTTTCTGTTTTGGTGCAAGCTGTTAATACATCAGATGTAAAATGCCAAGGGCATTCTTGAATTTGCATCAAACAATTCCGGAGGTAACCCATACATGCCAGCATACAAAGTCGAAATCTGTGGTGTCAACACATCCACGCTCCCTGTTTTGAATGAAAACCAGAAAAAAGAACTATTTACCCGCATCCGGCAGGGTGACCAACAGGCTCGGGAAGAATACATCCGCGGTAATCTCCGCCTTGTTTTAAGTGTGATCCGCCGTTTTTCCGCCTCCAACGAAAATGTGGATGATCTGTTTCAAATTGGCTGCATCGGGCTGATCAAATCCATCGACAATTTCGATCCTACTATGGAGGTAAAATTTTCCACCTATGCCGTTCCCATGATCATCGGGGAAATCCGACGCTATCTCAGAGACAACAACAGCCTGCGTGTCAGCCGCTCCCTGCGCGATACCGCCTACAAAGCCATTCATGCCAGAGAGCTTATGACCAAAAAAAACAATCGGGAACCCACACTGGATGAAATCTCCAAAGAAATTGATATTTCCAAAGAGGACATCACCTATGCACTGGATGCCATCCAAACACCGGTCAGTCTCTATGATCCCGTTTATACAGACGGCGGTGAACCACTTTACGTCATGGATCAGATCAGCGACAAGAAAAACAAAGAAGATCGCTGGGTGGAAAATCTCTCACTCAGCGATGCAATGAAACGTTTGAATAAACGCGAAAAGCATATTATAGATCTGCGCTTTTTTGAGGGTAAAACCCAGATGGAAGTTGCTGAAGAAATTCATATTTCTCAGGCACAGGTCAGCCGACTCGAAAAATCCGCGTTAAAAACCATGCGAAATTACCTCATGGCAACCTAAATGCTCTATGGTGGCGCAAAAATTTACGAAAAGCTCTGTATAAAACAAGAACTTCTGCAATTTTTTTCAAGGAGCGATTGTTAGCGACTGAAACAAATTGCAGAAGTTCTTTCAAAAAATTAAATTGTAAATTTTAAGCCACCCTAAAAGTCCCAAAAAACTTTTAATGTGTTTTCACATCGACCAGTACTCCATGAACCACGAAACGTTTGGTCTCCCCAGCCTTACTACAGGTAGACAGCGTCACCACTTTATCCTCCTTGGTCGGATGAATCCCCGTATCTTTCATAGAGGAAGCAACCATCTTATCGATCATTGCCTGCCAGCTGTCATCTGCACCGTAACCAACAGTATAGATATCACTGTCCTCATCCACATCATAGTAGGAGAAAATCTGATACCGGTACACTTTATCCGCGGTATAAACATTAAAAAACTGATTTTTTTCATAAAATCCTTCATCGTTTTTATAACGCTTAAGGTCACCGAACATCGTGGTATTTCTCATATTATGTCCGTAAATAATGGAATGATAATCGGAAAAATCCGGATTATTCAGTCCCTCCAGAAAAATACAGCCCGCAATATGATAGTTTCCGTAAATATCGCTTCTCAGATATTTGGAATCATCCCCGGAATACAATACCGGATAGCTGATATGTACATCATCGAAATTGTCAAACCGCAGCCATGCCATAATATCCGGATTTTCTTTTTTCAGCGCATCAAACTGGATTCTGGTATCATCATTCCAGTCATCCTCTGTCACGGAGCTTCCATCCGGATTGACCACATAGGTTTCTTCCAGTTTTTCAAATGTCTGCTCGGATTCCTGATAGTCCTTGTAGATCTGAGCAATTTTGAAAAGTGCAAATGCCATGACTGCCAGTGCGATCACAATAATCACCAGTGTCAGCTTTCCACCTTTCTTTTTCTTCGGATTTTCTGCTTTTTTCATACGTTCTCCTTACATTCCAAAACCTCTGTTTATCATACATCAAAGCCCGAAGCCCATATCAGGTAGAAGATGAATCTCTTCCACTGACATAAACTTGTTTTCCACATCTGATGGAAATTAATAAACTACAACCGGATAACCAATTTTGACATTCTCATAAATGGTTTTCATGGCACTGTACGGTGTATTGACACAACCATGAGAACCACGTGTCTTATAAATACTTCCACCAAACTCACTTCTCCATGAAGCATCATGGATTCCGACATCTCCATTAAACGGGAGCCAGAAAGAGACTTCTGAATTATAATCCTGACCCTTCAGAGTATAGTTTGTCATACGCGCATCAATTGCCCATACACCGCCGGACGGTGTGCTGTGTCCGGCTGATACATTTCCGGTTACAACCGGTGTGGATACAATACATTCCCCGTCTTTGTACAGCCACATGGTCTGTGCCGCAATGCTTACCTCAATATAAGTACTGCCAAGGTCATTCGTATCACGGCAGACACCACTATACAGATATACAGGCTCTACCGTCTCTTTTGCCCCCTGCAAAACCAGTTCCTTTAACTGCGCAACCGTTTTCTTTTTATTGATACACCAGCCATAATCACCGCCTTTCAGTGTGATTGTCTGACCATCATGTGTTTTGAACTGTCTGCTCAAACCAAACGTATCATATTTCAATCCAAGCTGATGTACATATTCCGTAATTTTATCCTCATCCAAATCAAAGGTATAATCATCACCAAATGTAATCCAGTCTGCGATTACGGAGCTATCCACCACCTCTGTCCGATCGCCAAAATCATAGGTAATCTCTGCGACAAGCATTTTATTTGCATCATCGCATTCCTGTTTTAATTTTTCATCATCCTTGTATACACTCGGTTTTACATAACAATCCTGGTTATCCAATGAAACCTCAGATGCTCCCTCACTGACAGCGGTCTCGATCACCTGCTCTGCCTTATTGACATCCAGCTGATTTCCATGTGTCTCATCCACGATCTTGAATTCCCCATCGGAATATTCCAGATGTGCATCTGTCGGAGCTGTCATGTTCTCATCCTGCATGCAGGAAAGTTTCTGGATCTCATCATCCAATTTCTGCTCATCTACGGAAATATCCAGATCAATTTCTTCCTCTGAAGTCGCTGCCATCAAAAACCACAAAAATGGTTTTTCTTTTTTAAACAGATCATCCAGTTCCTTTTTGTCATCATATTTCAGTCCGATATCCGATGCATTGATGGTCTCCTCCCCATCTCTGGCGGATACCGTAAGTGTGTAGGCATTCATTTTTTCTTCGATTTTTTCCTTGACAGATGCCACACTTTCATTGCGCAGAGCAATTCCGAACGCTGTTCCCTTTGAATAAAAATGTTTGCTGTAATACACGGTTCCTGCAATGTAGATCACGATTGCAGCCGCAATAATCAGATATAAAATTCTGCGGAAACGTTTCTGACTTGTTCTCTGTCTTTTTAATTCCTGTCTTAATTTTGTCTTTTGCACGATTCTTACTTCCTTTGTATCTAATTTCAATTTACCCTGTCTTTTTGGCTTAATCATCTCATATTGTAACTCATTTTTATTTTTCATCAACCTTTCCGGCAAAACTTAATAAAATTGTAACCTTTTCTTCTTATTTACCCAAGTGGGTTATTCATAACGGGTAATTTCTTTTTTCAACCGCTTCATGATCTTTTTTTCCAGACGTGAGATATAAGACTGGGAAATATTCATCTGATCTGCCACTTCTTTTTGTGTATACTCTCTGCCACCGGGTGTCAGACCATAGCGAAGTTCAATGATATTCTTTTCCCTTGGAGAAAGCTTGTCGATGGCACGTTTTAACAGCTTTTTCTCCACCTCTACTTCCATATCTTTATAAATAATATCATCC
The DNA here is from genome assembly GCF_003122485.1 of Eubacterium ramulus. Classification (GTDB taxonomy): domain Bacteria; phylum Bacillota; class Clostridia; order Lachnospirales; family Lachnospiraceae; genus Eubacterium_I; species Eubacterium_I ramulus_A. The sequence goes on along the minus strand of NZ_JRFU01000081.1, from coordinate 17,834 downwards.
TCTGTTCCAAGAATATCAGAAAGCAGCAGCTCATTGCCGTCCCAGTCGACATTTAACGGTTCATCAAAAGAAACTTCCATCTTCATCTTGCTCGTCCGGCGAAGATACATGAGAATCTCATTTTCAATACAGCGTGACGCATAGGTGGCAAGTTTGATATTTTTTCCCGGATTATACGTGTTGATGGATTTGATCAGCCCGATCGTGCCAATGGAGATCAGATCCTCCACCCCGATTCCCGTGTTATCAAACTTCTTTGCTATGTATACAACCAGGCGCAGATTATGCTCGATCAGCCGTTTTCTGGCTTCCTCGCCGCCCTCCTCCGTTCCAAGCAGCATGATACACTCATTCTCATCCTCCCGTTCTAACGGTGCCGGAAGCACATCCGTGCCACCGATATAATGAATATCATTTGACTGCAAAAACAGCAGATTCTGCACAGTTGGTATTAATTTCAGTTGGAATTTTCCAGGTACGGAAACTTTTAAATACATACTTATAGATCCTTTCCATGCTCTTTTCTTTTTCTCCTCTTCTCTTACTTCCAGAGTGCCTCTGCACTCCGGTTGAAAACTATATCCGTTCAAGTCGAACGCACGTAAGACTTAGTGCGTGATTTTGGTCAGCGTAAACTGACATATTCTTCTCAGAATCACTGTAATCTGCCCTCTCATCTGATATAGCCTGCATGTAAAAGCATTTGTACCTTCGGATTCTGCATAATCTCCCCGGTATGCAGACCAATCTCCGGCTCCTTTATCTCCGTTACCGTACCTTTCTGATAAATCTTCATTTTATCCAACATCACAATTTTCAGTTTTTCTTTTTCTGTGCCGATCGTGTGACAGGAAATCTCTTTTTGTATTGTTCGGTCAGCAGCAAATTGCGCTAACACTTCCTGTTGCAAAATGCAGACCGGCCTTCCCGTCAGTGGATCTCTCAGCAGATTTCCGGTATCGCAATAAGCATCTACCGTGACATGTTCTGTCCCTGCCCACAGTTCCACCCGACAGATCTGCTGGATGACACGCCGTCGGATCTGATAGATACAAAACAAAAGTGCCGCTGCCATCCCGGACAACAGGATTTCCAATGTACTGCTTCCAAGCAACACCCCAATACTGTTCTGCACCCCACCCATCACAAACAAAATCAGATAAATGGTCAAAAGCGTGCGTAAAAACCGCCCTCGGTCTTTTGCCCCAAATACCCCAAACGTCATCAGCGGATGGATTACCATATGTAAAATGATACTGTAGACCAGATATTTTTTCAGCAGTATCAGCAACACTGTGGAGCCTGTCACCCCTGCCACACAGACTACCAGACAACGTCCCAACCGTAGTCTGTCGTTGAGCAAAAGCGCCGCGGCAAACATGGCACTCATATCCATCAACAGGTTTGTTAAAAGAAAAACATCTGCATACCATTCATACTCCACTTGTCACCTCCCTGAACAGTATACAAAAAACTCCGCGATTTTTTTGTCGAAATCGCGGAGTTTATTACCATAATATTCTATTTTCGAATGATTAGCGTTTTGTATTTTTCAGGAATTCCGGAATCTTGATGTCACGCGGAGCAACGGTTGGTGTTGGTTTCTGCGGACGCTGGATTCCATTGAACTGTGGCTGAACCGGAGTTGTGCCTGTCTGTGCCGGTTTTACGCTGCCAGCAGTACGTGCCATGTTCAAAGTATTGCCACCATTAAATTTCATGCCCGGTAAAATAGACGGTGCCGGTGCTGCGGCATTCTCCAGACCTGTTGCAATAACAGTGATGGTTGCTGCATCCGGAATAGACTCGTCGTATTTTGCACCAAAGATGATATTTGCATCATCACCGGCAAGATCCTGTACATAGCTTGCTGCATCATTTGCATCCATAAGAGAAATATCACCGGAAATGTTGATGATAACATGGGATGCACCATTGATGGTTGTCTCAAGCAACGGACTTGCAACAGCCATTTTAACTGCCTCGATGGCTTTATCATCACCGGTAGCTCCACCGATACCGATATGTGCCAGACCTTTGTCTTTCATAACAGTCTGAACGTCAGCAAAGTCAAGGTTGATCAGAGCAGGTACATTGATCAGGTCTGTGATTCCCTGTACTGCCTGCTGTAATACTTCATCTGCTTTCTTCAGAGCATCCGGCATCGTGGTTCTTCTGTCAACGATCTCAAGCAGTTTATCATTCGGGATCACGATCAGCGTATCTACGCTCTCTTTCAGATTCTCGATTCCATGTACTGCATTTGTCATACGTGTTTTTGCTTCAAATTTGAAAGGTTTTGTAACAACACCTACGGTAAGGATTCCCATATCTTTTGCAATCTTCGCAACAACTGGTGCTGCACCAGTTCCTGTTCCGCCACCCATACCACAGGTAACAAATACCATATCTGCGCCTTCGATTGCTGCTGTCAGTTCTTCTGCGCTTTCCTCTGCAGCTTTCTGACCGATCTCCGGCTGTGCACCTGCGCCAAGTCCTTTGGTGAGTTTCTCTCCAATCTGAATCAAAGTCGGTGCTTTACATAAAGTAAGTGCCTGCTTGTCTGTATTTACTCCAACAAACTCTACACCACCGATTTTTTCATCTATCATTCGGTTTACGGCATTGTTTCCAGCGCCGCCTACTCCGATTACAATAATTTTTGCGCTGGACTCAGCCCCTATTGACATGATTTCAACCACGATATTCCTCCTTTTATTCCTCCCACGGAATATATTTATACTATCTTTAACGACATTCCTGCCACTATTTTTATTATCTCTTCTATAATATCTGTTTTTGCAAAAATAATCAACCTCTAAATCATATTTAATCTGAATTTTCCAGAATTCATTCCATTATAAATTCCATTATAAGAAGAAGTAATCCATTTTCTGAATTCATTTTCTTATAAAGAAATGTGATTCATCCTCAAAAAAGAGGATACGATCCTACTGACTACCATCCGCAGATCCATCTGACGCTTCCGGAACAGTCTGCACATCATTCGGGATCTCCATCAGTTCCCCGTTTCGGAAATAAATATCCGTATTGTTCTCCGACCAAGTTTCCACATGCAGCGTTCCACTCATTCCGTCAAGCTGTGGCAGAATCTGATCCATTCGAAGGATCTTCTCATTCAGATCCGTTCCTCCACCAAGGTTTACCTGAATCTGACCATAGATCAGATAAACATTGCCATCTTTGATATAGATCATTTCCGGCACCCGGTCATATTTCTTCAAAAGCTGTGTCACATTTAACAGGGTACGAAGCAGTTTGCTGTTATCACCGATGGAAAGTTTTTTGTAAAGTTCTGCACTTTCCACAGATAAACCGTTGATCTTGGTCACACCATCGATCACCTGAGAGGAAAGTTCCACCACAAATCCATCTTTGTCAAAATATGCATTTTTTCCCAGTGACGGAATGTACAGATATCCAAGGATTCCCTTTTCCACCACTGTGATCTCCAGCTTCTGCGGCGATTTCAACCGGATCTGCAGAGAATCCACAAAGGGGATCTCCTCGGTTTTATTCAGTTTGTTTTCAAAATAAACATACAGTGAATTCCAGGAATATTTTTCATCCAAAACCCAGTCCTCAATCTGCTTGTCCGTATAGATCTCATTTCCTTTTACGGAAACATCTTTTACCACAAATACTTTCCATATCAAAACTGCTCCCAATGCAGCTACAAATGCAGCTACAAGAAGAGCAGTCAGAATGATACGTAAATTTTTCTTTTTTCGTCTCTTTCTACGCATACAGTTCTCCACATTTTATCTCAGTCTGAGTTGAGAATCTTACCAAAGTGCTGAATCATATTAACACTTTCTCAATCTAATTTGAGACTTTTTCTTCTGAATCATTCCAATTTTTTCAATGATCCTCTGTCTTTTTACTGTCAGATCACATCACTCGATCGGATGATTGGAATCAAATTTGATCCGACGCGACACATTCAGTACCAAGCCCATCTCCGTGATCAAAATCAGGATCGACGTACCTCCGTAACTGAAAAACGGCAGGATAATACCTGTATTTGGCATCCAGTTTGTAACAACCATGATATTTAACACTACCTGCAATGCGATATGTGACATAACACCCACCACCAGCAGGGAAGAAAACAGATCCGGTGCATTATTTGCGATCACCATGCAGCGCCAGAGCAACAAGACAAATAATAAAATAACACAGATTGCACCAAACAGTCCCAATTCTTCACAGATAATGGTAAAAATAAAGTCGTTTTGCGCCTCCGGTACATAACCAAGTTTCTGTACACTGGCACCAAGTCCCTTTCCGAACAAACCGCCGGAACCGATGGCATACATTCCCTGCAGCGTTTGATACACCTCATCCGGATAGTCTTCCGGATGCAGCCATGCAGCAATACGTGTCACACGATAACCACCCATTTTTACACCGATGGCTCCCAATGCGACCAGACCTGCTCCAAGAACGAAAAATTCCTTTGTCTTCGGACTGACCACAAAGATCATAAGTACGGCAATACCACCGACAATGATTGCGGTACTCAAGTTGCTAACTGCGATCACACCTACCATCGGCAGAACAAAAAGCAGTACCTTGATAATGGATTTCAGATCTTTGACCTGTTTTGGAATCCTGCTTAAAAGCGCTGCCATAAAAATGATCACTGCTATTTTTGCAATCTCAGACGGCTGCAACTGAATCGGTCCGATCTTCAGCCAACGGGTAGAACCGTTCGAACCTTTTCCGACTACAATAACCGCCGCACACATCAGAAATGACAGCACATAACTCGGAAAACTCAGCTTTTTCCACCATTCGCATGGAATCACACTGACGATAAACATACCGATGAATCCAAGAAATGCGCAGCCTGCCTGTCGTTTCAGGTAGTGAAATGGATCATTGAACACATCCTGACCTTCATAAGCACTGACACTGTAGAGCATCACCAGTCCAAACAGCACCAGAAAAATGATAATAAACAGCAGACTGTAATCAAAATATTTGGTTGTTCCCGCATCCGCAGTATTCTTATGATATTTGCGGTTACCCATGTAACATTACTCCTTTAAGGCATGAACCATTTCTTTAAACATTTTTCCCCTTACTTCATAGTTCGGGAACATTCCCCAGCTTGCACAAGCCGGAGAAAGTAATACGGCATCACCATTTTCCGCATTTTCATAGCAGATATCAACTGCCTCCTGAAGACTGTCGGCAAATACATAATCGTAGAAGCCACATTTTTCTGCTTCCTCGGCAATCTTCTCTCTTGTCTGACCGATCAAAACCAGTTTCTTTACTTTACCGTCAAAACTGTTGATCCACTCGGTATACTCAGACTGTTTATCATAACCGCCGCCGATCAGACAGGTCGGACGATCCATCGCCTGAATCCCTTTGATAGCAGCATCCGGGTTGGTTCCCTTGGAATCATTATAGAAACGGACACCGCGTTTCTCTGTCACATACTCAATTCTGTGCTCTACTGCCTGAAATGTACGCAGAGCCTGACGGATATGCTCCACCGGGACATCATAACTCATAGCCATAGCAGTCGCTGCCATCGCATTTTCATGATTGTGGCGTCCAAGGATATTCAACTCATCTGTAGATATAATTTCCTCAATCTGACCGTCATGTGCATACACGATCTTGTCACCTTCCAGATAGAAGCCTTCCTCTAATTTGGAAAGACTGCTGAAGAAAACAACCTTTGCAGAAAGATGTTTTGCCTGCTCTCTGAGCACTTCATCTTCATAATTTAATACACAGGTCTGCTCCGGTCCCTGATTTTTTGCAATGCTCATTTTTGCCGCGATGTAATTATCCATCGTATGGTGGCGGTTCAGATGATCCGGTGTAATATTTAAGATTGCGGATACTTCCGGACAGAAAGTATCAATCGTCTCTAACTGAAAGCTGCTGATCTCTGCTACCGTCACGGTATCATCCGTATCTTCTGCAACCAGACCAGTGTAAGGAATTCCGATATTTCCTACCACATGCACCTGCGGATACGTTGTTTTCATGATCTCTCCAAGCAGTGCAGTGGTCGTTGTCTTTCCGTTTGTTCCGGTAATCGCAAGTACATCACCTTTTTTACATCGATATGCCAGTTCAATCTCGCCCCAGATTGGAAGTCCCGCATCTCGCAGTTCATTGACAAACGGAAGATCTGTCGGTACACCCGGGCTTAATACAACCAGATCCAGTCCTGCACGAACTTCTTCCGGTAATTCACCTACATATAATTCCGGCATATGATCTGCCTCAAAATTTTCCAGCACATGTTTTTTATCCAGTTCCTGGTTTCCGTCAAATAATACGACTGCGGCACCAACGTTTTCCAGTAATTTTGCCGCTGCAATTCCACTGATTCCTGTTCCGAAAACCAGAACTTTTTTTCCTGCAAATTCCATTGCAACATTCCTCCAGATCCTTGATGTATAGTATAGTAAATCTCTTTATAATCCAATAAATGCAATCAGACACAAAATAGCTGTAACAATGGAAAATACTGCTACAACCCGTGTCTCAGACCATCCGCCAAGCTCAAAATGATGGTGGATCGGTGCCATACGGAAGAACCGCTTACCACCGGTCTTTTTGAAGTATACGACCTGGATCATAACCGATAAGATCTCGATCCAGTAGATCAGTCCCACGATCAGGATAAAGATCGGCATCTGCAACATATACGCTGTTGCCGCCACAAATCCACCCAATGCCAGGGAACCGGTATCTCCCATAAATACGCTTGCCGGATATACATTAAATAATAAAAATCCAAGTAATGCGCCCACTACCGCACAGGTAACCGGTGCGATGCCGCAGGCATTTCCAACGGCTACAACAGAGAAAAATGTTGCAACCAGAATTGTTACGCTGGAAGCCAGACCATCCAGTCCATCCGTAAAGTTGACACCATTTACGGTTCCGATCACTGCCAGAAACAGTACCGGAAGTGCCAGCCATCCAAGTTCCAGATAACGTCCTCCGCTAAACGGGATCAGCATAGACATCGGAATCTCATTTTTCACTAAGAAAAATGCAAAAACTGCTGTCACAACGATCTCACAAAGCATCTTCTGCCATGCAAGCAGTCCGTCTGATCTGCGCAGAACAACTTTTAAATAGTCATCCAGAAAACCGATGATTCCAAATCCCACGGTTACAAACAGGATCGGAATAATCTTCGGATATCCTTTTACATAAAACAGGGAAGTAATCACAACTGCAATCAGAATCATAATTCCACCCATAGTCGGTGTACCATTTTTCTTCTGATGAGACTGTAATTCTTCTCTCTCTGTATTTCCAATTTTTAATTTCCGCAAAAACGGAATCATGATCGGTCCAAGTACTGCTGTGATCGCAAATGCTACCAGAACCGGAATAATTACCTGATATGTCATTTTCACACCTCTTCTTACTGCGGCATTCTCCCAATGCCGACTGTATCTTTTTTTACAACTTAATTAGTATCATACGTCTTTTCGATTTGTTTGGCAACCGCAAAATAAGTTCGACATCAATTCCCTTCCTCATTTGCATCCGTGGCTTCTGTCTGCACTTTTTCGATTCCCAGATAGGGCAGCACATTTTCGAATATTTCTTTCATCACCGGTGCCGCAACGGTTCCTCCATAATACACTCCCTGTGGATGATCGATCACGACAAGTCCAATGACCTGTGGATCCTCTGCCGGTGCAAATCCAAGAAAAGATGCGATATATTTATGTTCGCTTCTTGGAAGCGTCTGAGAAGTCGCCGTCTTGCCACCGATGGAATACCCTTCAATCGCCGCTTTTTTTCCGGTTCCTTCCGACACGACTTTTTCCAACAGGCTGCGGAGTGTTTCGGATGTTTCAGTACTCACCGTCCCCTCTGTAGTATCATAGGAAAATGTGTGGATCGTCTCTCCCTGTGCATTCTGCACAGAAACACCGAAATGCGGTGTGACACGTCTGCCGCCGTTGATCAGCGAAGCTGCAGTGGTCACAAGCTGAATCGGTGTGATCTGAAACGACTGGCCAAATGATATGGTAGCCAGTTCCACCTGTCCTATGTTGTCTTTTTTATGCATAATCGTTGCTGCCTCACCGGGGAGGTCTATCCCGGTTTTGGACAACAGACCGAATTGCTCAAAATAATGGTAAAAATCATCTGCGCCAAGCCGCAGTCCCAGTTCAATAAAAACCGGGTTGCAGGAATTCATGATTCCCTGGGTAAAATCTTCTGCACCATGTCCGGTTGTCTTATGGCATCGGATCCTGCGATCCTCCACGATCTTGTAACCCGGACAGTAGAAACGGTCACTGACGGATAATACGTGCTGTTCCAGCGCTGCTGCCGTCGTAATGATTTTGAACGTAGATCCCGGTTCATAGGTGTCGTTGATGCTTGGATTGCGCCACATCTGATTTAACAGATTCTGCTTTTCCTTATCCGATATTCCTGAAACATCTGTGTTTAAGGTAAAAGGCTCATTCAGATTGTATTCCGGCTCATTTACCATTGCCAGAATCTCACCATTTTGCGGATTCATCAGGATGATCCGCACACCATCTGCCGCTTTTTCCTGCAATACAGTCTGTGCTGCCTGTTCACAGTAGCTTTGCAGATTGTAATCCAGACTGATGGTCAGCTGGTTTCCGGTCTGCGGTTCCTCCCGGCGTTCCCCTTCCTGCTCCAATTCTCCACCGGAGGCATTGGTCATGGTCAGGATCTTGCCGTCTGTCCCTGCAAGCCATTCATCATAGCGCACTTCCAGTCCCACAATTCCCTGATTGTCTCCACCGGTAAATCCAATGACTTTTGACGCCAGTGAATCATACGGATAATAACGTCGATAGTCTTCGTCAACTTTTACACCTGCAAGATCATATGCCAGTATTGCATCCCCGATCTCCTTTGGAACATTTGTTTTGATCCGCTCAATGGAACTGTTTTTTTCCACTCTTTTTCGGATCGTCTCCTCCGGAAGTTCCAGTTCCTTTTGCAGCACTTCGATCACGCGCTCCGGATCCTCGATCTGACTGTGGATCACCGATATCGTACATACCGATTTATTATCTGCCAGAACGATCCCGTTACGGTCTACGATTTTTCCCCGGGCAGCTTTGATACTGCGCTCCCGTTCATGGAGATCCTGTGCAATCTTTTCATAATAGACGGACCGAAATACCATAAGATAGATCAGTCTTCCAAACAACGCTGCCATCACAATGGTGATCATCAGCATCAATGCAACAATCTTTTTTCTCTGGAAGGTTTTCAAATGCCGCATAATTGTGTGCCTTAAAGCATACTTATTACACTTTATTCCACACACATACTGCACATTCCCTTTTTCTACTTTTCCACAATAATTCTGACTGTTTCTATTTTTCTAATATAAAAGAAATTCAAAACTTTTTACTGACCGGTGGTATCGGTCGGTGCTTCTGTCGGCACTTCACTGTCCATAGCTTCTGTCTGTTCTACCGGGGTTCCCTCACCGGTAATACCAACACCTTCATTGATACCGGTTTTCTCTTCATCCGGATAGATGCCAAGGTATGGAAGCGCTTCCTTTAAAATTTCTCTGGCAATACTCTGTGCATAATAGCTGTGTGCCTGATCCTCTGAATTTGCCTCATCTACAACGACATAGATAGCAACCTGTGGATTTTCTGCCGGTACAGAGCCGATAAAGGATACCAGATATTTTCTTGCGGATCGCGGTAATTTCTGTGCCGTACCGGTCTTGCCGCCCATGGAATAGCCATCCACTTTTGCTTTCTTACCGGAACCGTTATCTACAACGCCTTTTAAATACTGGCGGATTGTTGCGGATGTTTCCTCTGACACGGTCTCTTTTACCAGTGTCGGATCAATCGTCTGAACGCTATTGCCATTTGCATCCTGTATTTTGCCAACCACATGCGGCTGATAATATTTTCCGCCATTGATCAGAGAACAGTAACCAGTGATCATCTGGATCATGGTTACGTTATAACTCTGTCCAAAGGAGTTGGTTGCAAGGTTGATGGTACTGAGCTGGTCTTCTGTGTAGATCAGGGAATCAGTACGCGCTTCACCCGGCAGATCAATATTGGTCTTCAGTCCAAAATTAAAGATCTGCTGATATCTGCTGAAATTTGCCGGCCCGATCAGATAAGACATCTGCATCAGGGCATCGTTGCAGGAATTTTCCAGCGCCTGCTGAATGGTTTCCATGCCGTGTCCGGCTTTCTTAATACAGCTGATATGATGTCCGGCAATGGTCTCTGCACCATCACAGTAAAATGTTTCATTTCCGGTCAGCGTTCCACTTTCCAGTCCGGCGGCTACCGTAAATGGTTTTGCGGTAGATCCAGGCTCATAGGTGGAAGATACACAGAAGTTGTTCCACACCTGATTTAATAATGCCAGATGATGGATCTGCTCTAACTGTTCGTCACTGTAATGTTCACTTAACGCAGCACTCCACTGTTCATCTGTCATAGCATCAATTTCATCGGTGCTGTAGTACTTTTTCAGTTCCACACGTTCTGCCTGTTTGATGGTTTTTGCCCGTTCTTCCTCGGTAAAATACTTATCAGTATCCGCATTCCACGGATCCTGCAAACTGAAGGTTCTGTTCGTTGCCATTGCCAGCACTTCACCGGTGTTTGGATCCATCATGATGACACCAATATTTTTGGCACCTTCATGCTCACTGTCCTTCATTGCATCATTAAATTCTGCAATCTTGCTCTCTGCGATGGACTGAAGATTTGCATCAATGGTGGATACGATCGTATTGCCATCCGTTGCATCTTTTGCTTTGATCTCATAATTAGAATCTGAATTGACATATCCATATTCTTTACCGTCAATGCCATTCAATTCATCATTATAATAATCTTCCAGCCCGCCGATACCTTCGTTACCGGATGTGGTAAATCCAAGCAGGGAACAAGCCAGGGTGTCATACGGATAGTTTCGGATATATTCCTTTTCAAACCAGACACCTTTGATATTTTTTCCTGTTTTCTTGTCATTCTGCAGAGACTCAAATTCGGCAATTTCTTCATATGGAAGCTTCTTTGCCAGAACGTAATAACGCTTCTTCGGGTTTGCCTTTACATAAGTTCTGATATCATCTGTATTGAGTTCAAAACACTGTGCCAGTGCTGACAGCGTCGGTTCCATATAATCTTCCTTCGAAGTCAAAACGCTGCAATCTAAAATGACATTGTAAACATCTGTACTCGTCGCTAAGACAGTCCCCTTTCTATCTACAATGTCACCCCTGCGAAACGGTATGGTCTTACTGCTGTATTCCTGCTGGTTCAGAACAATCTTGCCATACTTGTCTCCACTTTTTAATTCAATATAAGCCAAACGTCCCACCAGAGCAATCAGCATTCCAATGATGATCAGAAATACGATCAGCATCTTCGCCTTCATTCTGGTGAGAAATTTGTACGTAATGTTTCTGTTTTTTCCAGCTCTTTTTCTGGACTTTTTTGGTCTTCCGGGTCTCATTCTTTCTCCTCTTTAGTTCGTTGGAATTTCCCCATACTGATTCATGTAATCGCTATTCTCTACTGAATAATAACGAACCTGATCACTCCCCGGCATAACCAGTCCAAGACCGATTGCTGCATCCTTGATCTGGTCAAGATTCATTGTGGTCTCCAGACGCTTCTCTGCTGCCACATTATCTGATTTCATATCAGCGATCTCGCTCTCAATGGTTGCAATGTTCGCAAGTCTGGTAGTTACATCAGACTGCAAATATAAAAATACGCCACATACCAGGCAACAGACAATGGTTGCACACGCAAGAAAAGCAACATATCCACGATTCATAGACAATGCTCTCTGTTGATTCTGTCTTGCTGCATTACGGCGCATCCGCTCTTTTCTCAGCTGCTCCGGGGATTTCTCCTCATATTGTCTGCGGCGCTCCGGTGCACGTTCCGGCTGGCGTACCACATTTCCATCGATATAAGATTCACGACGATATTGTCTGTTTCTGTTCTCCATCTTCTACACGCTTTCTTTCTAATTTCCTATTATCTTCGTTCAAATACACGCAGCTTTGCGCTCTTAGAACGTTTATTGTATTCCATTTCTTCTTCTGTCGGTAAAATTGGCTTTCGTGTCAGCATCTTACCAAGGGATTTCTTTCCACATACACAAACCGGAAAATCCGGTGGACAAGTACATGGATTCTCATTCCGCTTGAAATTCGTCTTGACAATCCGGTCTTCTAAGGAATGGAAGGTAATAATGCAAAGTCTCCCACCCGGTTTCAGCATCTGGATCATCTCATCTAAAGAATCCTGAAGCACGTCCAACTCGTGATTTAACTCAATTCGGATTGCCTGATATGTACGCTTCGCCGGATGACCTCCGGTCGCCCGTACCTTTGCCGGGATTGCTGCCCGGATGATCTCATTTAGCTGCCCTGTCGTCTCGATGGGTGCCACCTGACGCGCCTGCACGATATGTTTTGCAATATTTTTTGCAAATTTATCTTCACCATAATCGCGGATCATACGATAAAGATCCTGCTCACTGTATTCTGCCAAAATGTCCTTTGCCGTCATACTCTGACGCTGATCCATACGCATATCCAGAGGAGCATTTTCTTCCTTATAAGTAAAACCTCGCATTGGCTCGTCCAACTGATAGGACGAAACTCCAAGATCCAGCATAATGCCGTCCACCTGCTCAATACCAATCTCTCTGAGTCGCTGCGGCATCTCACAGTAATTACTTCTTATGATCGTCACCTTATCTTCAAATGGCTTCAACCGCTCTGTTGCTGCCGCGATTGCATCTGCATCCTGATCAATTCCGATCAGTCTGCCTTTATCTGACAGTCTGCTGCAGATCTCATAACTGTGTCCCGCACCACCTAAAGTACCGTCCACATAGATTCCATCCGGATCTGTAATGAGATTCCCGACTGTTTCTTCCAGTAAAACTGATATATGAGAAAACTCCATCGTTTCGCCTTTCTATTGCTTTCTGGTCAAGCGGATATTCGCAATCCGCTTCGCTACTTGCTCATAACCGAATAACTGCTCCGCAGTTTATCAGAAGGAGCTTGCACTCCTCCTGATACAAGCAAGTCCCCACCCACTGCTTATTGCTTTTCGCAATTGAAGCAGGGGACTTACTTGATTCGGTTAAAATCTCAGACCGATCTCTGACATGTGTTTTGCGATCTGATTTACATCCGAATAGTCTTTTGTCTTGAGCCAGCGTTCCTTGCTCCAGATTTCTACCCGGTTAAGTACACCTGCCAGTACGGCCTCTTTCTCGATTCCCGCATGTTCACGCAGAACTGCCGGAAGTAGCACTCTGCCCTGCTTGTCTACTTCACAGTCTGCTGCTCCTGAGAAAAAGAATCTTGTAAACTGACGTGCATCTTCATCTGTCAGTGGTAATTCGCTGAATTTGTCTTCGATTTTCTCCCACTCCTCATCCGAGTAAACGTATAAGCATCCATCCAGACCTTTTGTTACTACGAATGTTTCGCCGAGTTTTTCGCGGAATTTTGCCGGGATGATCAATCTGCCTTTTGCATCTACAGTATGATTGTATTCGCCCTTAAATCCGCGCGCCATCGAAAACACCTTCTTTCTGGTTCGTATTCGGTGTCTTAGTTATCCACAAAGTTATCAACCTTATCCACTTTCCACCCTTTTACACCACTTTCATCCACTTTTATATAAATATTAATGCATCTATTCGCAAAAATCAATAGCATTTTCATAATCCGGGCACAAAAAAACACCGGAATCTCGCGTGATTCCAGTGTTTTTTAAGGAAATCTACATTTTTTCCAAAAAGTGGGGCGTTTTCCCACAAAAAAGTACGTTTTTGTACTTTAATCCTCATAGTAACGTGTGATCAGATCATCCAGTTTTTTACTCTGGTCATAGGCATCCTCATGGTCTACCCCACATTCCGCCACTACCTTATCCAGCATTTTTCGTTCCTGTTTGATCATCTCTTTTAATTCCATCGCTTCTTGCATCCTGTGTTTCCTCCAACATGTGCAATTCTTAACCTTCGTCCTGCAACAACATCTTACCATCATGTTCCCTGCTTGCAAAGACTACATGTGTGGTTACTGTTTACACAGGATAGTTACAGCGGCTTTCCCATCTTATCTTATTTACAGCAGAAATCACCACATTCTGTGTCCTGACACTGACAGGCATCTGCTCCACCACCGATCCCCACACTGTCGGCACAGCATTTGCATCCGCGGTTGTGCACACAGTCTTTTGCTTCACAATCAATGTTTACCGTACTGGTCGCATATCCGGTGGAATTGCTCGGCGCACCACTTCTCTCTTTGAAGCTTTCGCAGCAAGTATCGCTTGCCTTTTTCGCATTTGATCCACCCACGGTAATATCCTCTTTTGCGCAGTAATGATCCTGATTATACAGGCAGCTTGTTACAGAACAATCTAATTGTGTCATTGTAAGATCCTCCTTTTGATTTCATACAAAAAGAGTATCTTCCTTTTTTCAAAAAATATACAAACTTAAAAAAAGAAAAAGCATTGCAATTCACATATAACACTCATAAATCGAAAAACATATAAGCAATATGCAGACATATCACACATAAATATGTAACTATATAAAAAAGATATCCATGCAAAATCATTCACATGGATATCGATATGTTTCTTATATTATTATTTTCTGCCGCAGCATTTTTTATATTTTTTGCCGCTTCCGCATGGACACGGATCGTTCGGATATACTTTTGCAGCTTTTACAACAATACCGGATTTCTTCTGCTCTGTGTATAACTGTTTTAATTTCTCCTCAGAGAAGATTTCTTTCCACTGTGGAAGTTCGTATAACCAGTCAGCTTTTGCATCTACCATGTTTTTGTAAAGTTTCTCTTTATCAAAAGCAAGACTTACATGGCTGTCTTCGCTTAAATCCTCAAGGTCATTCTCCTCTACAAGACTCTCATTGATTCCATCTAAGAAACCAACCATAGCCATCAGTTCAATATCGAAACGCTCTGCCAGCTCTTTAACAGTTCCTTCTACAACCTCATCCGGGTTGGAAAGAAGTTTCTCATATACGCTTTTTTCAATTGCAAAGTAACGGCTCCAGAAGTTCTGAAGCTGACCTCTGTCTGCATTTTCATTAAAGGCAACTGCCTGCCAATCCTGTAATAATCCCATTATGTTTACCACCTTTTATTTATTTTATTCATCATTGCGCTTTACTGCATGTTTTAGTATAACTCATACACGCCATGTTTGTAAACTGTATTTTTTCGAATCCGCTTCTATTTTCATGAATATATTTTCCCAATCCGGTTATAATGAAAATGAACACAAAAGACAAGTTTTTTTAACTTATCCTCCCCTATTTATGAAGGGAAAGCTCTCACTTTCCTAACCCAGAAAAATACCGCCGCAGCGTTGTTGGGAACCTGTGGCGGTATTTTCCTGTTATTTTATCATTACTTTTTCAAATTCGTTTTATTTTCTGTAAGCAAGTGCATTCCAGCGCAGCTCGTTTTTCAGCTGACGGATGTTGGTATCTTTATCAATATAAACAGCTTCGATACCCATTGCATCTGCCCAGTCTCCCATCTGCTCCGCAGTCAGATCATAAGAGAATGCGGTATGGTGTGCGCCGCCGGCGAGAATCCACGCTTCAGCACCTGTGATCAGGTTTGGCTGTGGTGTCCAGAATGCAGTAGCAACCGGAAGTTTCGGCATCGGTTTCTCTGTCTTTTTGCAGTCTACATCGTTGATAATCAGACGAAAGCGGTCGCCAAGGTCGATCAGGGAAGTTGCGATTGCCGGACCTGTCTTTGCAGTAAATACCAGACGTGCCGGATCTTCTCTGTCACCCATGGATAACGGCTGCTCTTTGATGCTGATTGGACCATCTGCGATACTTGGGCAAACCTCCAGCATATGAGCTTCCAGAACGCCTTCTTTTCCCGAAACCAGATTGTATGTATAATCTTCCATGAAAGAAGTTCCTTTTGCATCTTTTATGCCCTGAGTCATAATCTTCATAACACGTACCATGGCTGCTGTTTTCCAGTCACCTTCGCCACCGAAACCGTATCCTTTTTCCATCAGACGCTGGATTGCCAGTCCCGGAAGCTGCTGCAGAGCACCCAGATCTCCGAAATGTGTTACGATCGCCTGATAATTTTTCTCCTCCAAGAAACGCTCAAATCCGATCTCAATGCCTGCCTGGACTGCGACATGTTTGCGGAACTCTTTTTCATCTCTGCCCTCTAACAGAATCTGATATCTGCTGTAATATTCCTCTACTAAAGTATCAATATCTGCCTGAGAAACAGCGGCAACTGCCTCTGCGATCTCGTTTACCGGATAAGCATCTACTTCCCATCCGAATTTGATCTGTGCTTCTACTTTGTCACCCTCGGTAACGGCTACGTTTCTCATGTTGTCAGCGATTCTCATAACACGGATGTGGCTGCTCTCTACCACACCAACTGCGGTACGCATCCAGGAACCGATTTTTTTCTGAACAGCTTCATCTTCCCAGTAACCAACTACGATCTTGCGCTCCATACCAAGACGGCTGAAAATATGACCAAACTCACGGTCGCCGTGTGCAGACTGGTTCTCATTCATGAAATCCATGTCGATGGTATCATACGGGATCTCACGGTTGAACTGTGTATGCAGGTGCAGTAACGGTTTTCTGTACTCTTGCAGACCAAGGATCCATGATTTTGCCGGTGAAAATGTATGCATCCATGTGATAACTCCGGCACAGTTCTCATCATTGTTTGCCTCGTTAAAAGTCTGACGGATCAGTGCGTTTGTGATCAGGGTTGGTTTCCAGACTACTTCATATGGAAGGTTTCCGGAAGCATTTAATGCATTTACGATAATTTTGGCATGTTCTGCCACATGTGCAAGACATTCATCTCCGTATAAGTCCTGGGAACCGGTGCAAAACCAAAATTTGTAATCTTTCTGCTGAATCATAGTATGTTTCCTCCTCATAAATATTGTTTATGTTTCATAGTTTCACTTTTGTTAATTATTCTGTCCGTAATATGCGTTCGCACCATGTTTTCTGTAATAGTGCTTGTCCTGTAATTCCTGCGGTGCCGGCTGATTCTGCGGATTGATCATCTCACAGCGTGCTGCCATTTTTGCAACTTCTTCTAATACTACGGCATTGTGAACCGCTTCGTTTGCATCTTTGCCCCAGGTAAACGGACCATGGTTTTTGCATAATACAGCAGGTACTGCAATGTAATCTTTTTTGCGGCGTTCAAACTCATCTGCAATCAGGACGCCGGTATTATGCTCATAACCTTCGTCAATTTCTTCTTTTGTCAGATTCCGCACACATGGAACTTCTCCGTAAATATAATCTGCATGTGTCGTTCCATAACACGGAATATCGCGTCCTGCCTGTGCCCAGCTTGTTGCCCAGGAAGAATGGGTATGTACGATTCCGCCGATATTCGGGAAACGATTATAAAGAACCACATGGGTTGCGGTATCAGAAGATGGATTGTAACATCCTTCCACCTTATTTCCCTGCAAATCCACAACAACCATATCTTCCGGTGTCAGAAGGTCATATTCCACACCACTTGGTTTGATGACAAATAATCCGGATTCCCGGTCAATGCCGCTGACATTTCCCCAGGTAAATGTAACCAGACCATATTTTGGAAGCAGCATATTTGCTTCGTACACCTGTTTTTTTAATTCTTCCAACATGTCAAAATTCCTCCATTCTTCCGATATACTTCAAGTCGAACGCACGTGAGACTTGGTGCGTGATTCTGGTCAGCG
>NZ_JRFU01000080.1 GCF_003122485.1 Eubacterium ramulus | reverse complement strand
TTCAATCTCCGACTGAGATAAATGCTCCGCGAGGGCGCACATTGTCTGGAAGACAATGGTTTTGCGCCGACCGGAACGGAGTGTAGAGCGCAGTGATTCTGAAAAGAAGATGTCAGCTTGCGCTGACCAGAATCATGCACCAAGTCTCACATGTGTTCGACTTGAATTATGTGAGAGTTTGTGTGGGCATAAGCATTGCAGAGATGCAGGAGAAGTGTGGATGGTAATAAAAAATTTGCCATCCGGAAGTTACTTTTACATTTTTTGTAAAAGGCTTGACTTGGAGTGCACTTCAACCTGTATAATAAAAACGATGATGTAATAAGAAGATGGAAAACTGGGTAAGAGAAAGGAGACTGATACCTTTATGATTTACAATGAATTTCAGGGATTAAAATTATCCGCTCTTGGAATGGGAAATATGAGACTGCCGGTTATCGACGGTGACGACAATCAGATTGATGTAAAAGCTGCGGAGGAAATGTTTGCATACTGCATGGAATCCGGTATTAACTACTATGATACCGCATATGGCTATCACGGTGGAAAATCCGAGCTTGTGGTTGGTGAACTGCTGAAAAAATATGATCGCAGCAGTTTTTATCTGGCTTCCAAGTTTCCGGGATATGATTTGCGGAATATGAGAAGAGTAAAACCGATTTTTGAGGAACAGTTGAAAAAATGTCAGGTAGAGTATTTTGACTTTTATATGTTCCACAATGTCTGTGAGATGAACGTGGATGCATATCTTGATCCGAAATACGGCATTTATGATTATCTGATGGAACAGAAACGAAATGGTCGCATCAAACATCTTGGTTTTTCTGCACACGGTGATATTGAGTGTATGACAAAGTTTCTGGAAGCATATGGCAAAGACATGGAATTCTGTCAGATTGAGCTGAATTATTTTGACTACAAGTTCCAGGATGCCAAAGGAAAAGTGGAATTACTGAAAAAATGGAATCTCCCAATCTGGGTGATGGAGCCGGTTCGTGGCGGTCAGCTTGCCACTCTTTCTGAGGAGGCAACTGCAAAACTGGCAGCGGCAAGACCGGAGGAAAAAGTACCGGCATGGGCGTTCCGTTTTCTGCAGGCAATTCCGGAGGTAACTATGACATTGTCAGGTATGTCAAACATGCAGCAGTTAAAAGACAACATTGCAACTTATGAGGAAAATAAACCGTTAAACGAATCTGAGATGGAACTGATTCTTGGCGTTGCTGACGACATGATCCGCAAGACAACCGTGCCTTGTACCGGATGTCATTATTGTGTTTCCCGTTGTCCAAAGGGACTGGATATTCCATTCTTGCTGAAATTATACAATGAGGCAATGGTCGCAGGTGCTGGAGATTTTATTGCGCCGATGGCACTGGCTTCTGTAGATGCAGAGAAACAGCCGGAGTGTTGTATCGGATGCCACAGCTGTGAGAAAGTCTGTCCGCAGACCATTCAGATCCCGGATGCGCTGCACAGCTTTGCTCAGAAAATGGGACGTGTACAGGAGTAAGGACAACGTATCATTATGGAACCGTTTTACTATAACAAGATGAATAAACTGCAGCAGGCTGTGTATCACGGAATGCTGCAGGGCATCAATGCATTGGAGTCAGAGATTCAGATTCCGCGAATTGACGGGCGGGAGTTGTATGATATCTTTTTTCAAATGCGTCTGGATCATCCGGAAGTGTTCTGGGCGACGGGATATCAGTACCGCTATTATGACAATTCTTCCAATCTGATCCTGCTTCCGGAATATTTGTTTGATAAAAATAAGATTCGGGAGCATCAGAAAGCCATGAAAGCCCGTGTGGAAAAACTGGCGCGGGCGGCAAAAAATCTGTCAGAGTGGGAGAAGGAAAAATACATCCACGATTTTATCTGTGAAAATGTCACTTACGATAAACTGAAAAAAGCATATTCCCATGAAATCATTGGACCGTTAGGACATGGTGTGGGAGTCTGTGAGGGGATTGCAAAATCTGTGAAAGTGCTGTGTGATGCCCTTGGGATCTGGTGCATGATCGCCATTTGCGGAAACAATCCAGAGAAAGGCATCAAGTATCGGCATACATGGAATATCGTAAAAATCGGCGGACAGTTTTATCATCTGGATGTTACATTTGACAATACCCTTGGAAAGCACAGTCTTGCAGGACAGGAACTGCGCTATGATTATTTCAATCTGGAAGATAAAAAGATTTTCCGGGATCACGAACCGCTGATCGCACCGGCTCCTTCCTGTACGGATGGAGATCACTTTTACTATCGGGAGAGAAAGCTTTCTTTTACAAAAATAGAAGATGTGTACAAACGGTCTTTGCAGGCAGCAAAAAAGGGCAGATTACTGACCTTTCATTGGCGCGGCGGTTATCTGACAAAAGAGATTTTTCAGGAACTGTTAGAGCAGATCAAAAAAGCAGGGGATGAGAAACAGAAAGCAGTAAGGATCAGTATGAACTGGGCGCAGGCTGTCATACGTGTCAGCTTTGTGGATGCAGTCGAAGATGCATGTATTGATATGGAAGAAGCAAACGAAGGCGAGCAGGAATGACCTGTTCGCCTTTTACGTAGTTTGCAAAAGATTTTTGTTTTCGTTAATGGATGTGTAATAACAAATCCGTGTATAGTTTTAGTCTCTCTGCCTTTCGCATAAACATGTAGTTAAGGTTCGGTTGATGAAAATGTAACCTTTACAGGAGCAGCGTCATCAGAATCCAGATCAGCGTTAAATAGAATGGAAGTAATAACATCAGCATTTGAAACATTAAAATAGTTTACTCCGACTCCACTTACTTCATAGGTAATATATTGTTTCAGCGTGGAATTATACCAGTGCAGTCTAACGGTGTAATCTTCTGCTGTATTATCTTTTGGAACCGTGAAGCTGTATGGAATATAAAGCGTAGTTCCATCCTCAGATAAGAGACTCATATCATCTTCATCCAGGGTATAAGAGTATACTTTTGTGTCATTTGCCAGAACCTCAAGTGTGACGCCCGAGATAAAGAAACGACAATTGACATTGTTACTGCTCAGGCCAAAGTGACCATCGTTACGACGATTCAGTTTATCATAGGAATTTCCGTCAGCTTGAAGACTTGGCTGCCAGTCTGCTAATGACAGGACAGAAAAAGAACTATACTCATCATTCATATCTACGGTCTGTTTTGAGCCGTTTGTATCGATACATGCAGTTGTTGTATAAGTGTCAGCACTGATCGGCAGGTCAGCGAAACCAGTATAGGTGCCGTCCTCACAGGTAAATGTAACCGGAATATTATTTTGATCCGAGTTATTCTGAAGCTGCATGGTCAGAGTCGTGTTATCCTGATAGTTTTTCAAAACAGCAGTAAATTTGACATGCAGATTTTTCCCATCTTCCGTAACGGAATCTGCAGTCGCGTTATAACTTTGAAAATAAGTATCCCGTTCCGTGGTGTAATCGGAATCATTATTTATATAAACCGGAGCGGAGCTCTGTGCAATCTGAGTGGAAAGCGCATTTAATTTCGTGGAAAAAGTTACTGTGACTACGATCAAGGCAACCGTCAGTGCCAGACACGCAGTACCAAATCCAATAGTAGTCCGCTTCCAGGTTTTATGGTTTTTCTTCAGTATTTCAGAAGTAATCTTTTCAATGGTTTCCGGGGAAACGCCGGATGCAGTAGAATGATCATGATCAGTAGCATCATGACTACCATTTGTGAAAGCGAAATCGGTTGATGTATTTGTACCATTCTGGTTATTTGGCGGGCAATCATCATTCTGAGTCAAATCAGAAGATTCTTCCGCAAAAATATCCATATTTTCATCTAATAATTGATCCAATGATACTTGATAAAACTCTGCCAGAAATTTTAATTTTTCAAGATCCGGGCGTGTGGCATCGGATTCCCATTGGGAAATAGACTGGCGGGAAACCTGAAGCTTTTCTGCCAGCTGTTCCTGTGTCATATTCTGTTTTGTTCGTAATGTATATAATTTTTCACCTAATGTCATAATGTACCTCAGTCTGGAAAAGGATGATCCTGTCATGAAATTGTCATTACAGAATCAAATTGATGTTGTGTGACTTTCCGGAAATTAAAAATATATCAGATGAGAAATAAGGCCATCTTTTATAGTTCGTCAGCAGCAAAAATGCGAGAGCATTTCTGAAAGTGTGTGATGTATCTCATCTGATTTCAGTATAAAAAATCGGTAGAAAATGTCTACCAAT
>NZ_JRFU01000008.1 GCF_003122485.1 Eubacterium ramulus | reverse complement strand
ATGCGCGAGTGGCTCAGTTGGTGGAGCGCGACCTTGCCAAGGTCGAGGCCGCGGGTTCGAGTCCCGTCTCGCGCTCTGAAAAATAGGTATCCAGTTGGATACCTATTTTTTTATACAAATTGGTCTTGGTGAGAAAACATGAGCGAGATTACAAATTAATACTATGACATACTTTGAAATATCAGAGAAAAAATATTTTAATTTAATATGTAAATTGTTACCGCCTCACTATTATTTAACTTTTTTTCGCAGCAGTATGTGTTCCATCAAAAGCGCTACAATCAATCCTATGATCAGTCCGTTGGAGACGATATAACGCAGCATCTGAGGTAATGTCATAAATGCATCCGCATTCAGGAACATAATACCTGCACCAATCATAAAGGAAATTCCGATAATGAAGCCTTCACGATTGGTCAGTTCTACTTTCTTAAATTCCTGAATCCCCTGTTGCAACATCATGGCAAATACGATCATCATGGCAGAATATCCAACTGCCGGAGGAATCGCCGCAAAGAAGGTACAGATTGGAGCAATCACACCAAGAAGCATCATAAAGAGTCCACCGATGATGAAAGGTCCTCTTGCAGCAACTCGTGTCAGTTTGGTAGTACTTGGTGCGGAAGCAAATGGTACGAATCCGGTAACCGGAAATACACCACAAAGTATAGCGGTACAGCCAAAGAGAACCGTACTTCTTTTCACCTGTTTTGGAGTATTTTCTACTTCCAGCAATTCTGACATACCATTCAGACTGGTTGCAAAGTTTGAAAAAGGCATAAATTCACCAATTAGACAGGTAATGATAACACTTGGGTTAATGGTTGGTGTTCCCCAGGCAAAGGGTTGAGGGATGGCCAGGAAACCATTACCGGATGAAATGAAATCCGGTGAAATGCCAAGCGCGTATGCCAGAATCCAGCCGCACACAACACCAATCAGGGTTGCGATGGACTGCAAAAATCCTTTGGCTTTCAGGTTGATCACTAAGATTACTGCGGTTGTGATCAGAAAGACCGCAAGGAATTTTGGCTGGATTGTTTTGTATCCAGAAGAAATACCGGTTGCACCTTTAATGACGGTGGCACTCATCTGCATAACCATGAGGATAAGAAATGTTCCGTTTACAATAGGGGTAAATACTTTAAGAATCTTATCTACCAGTCCGGTCAGGGCAACAATAATAACCATAATACCGGCAATGATCATACCCACTTCCATATTGGTTCGTAAAACGGCAAGATCCTGACCGAAAGAGGTGCAGGTCTCTGCAAGAATGATCAGAAGTCCCATCCAGAGACCGGCTGGTCCATCAATAATAGGATAACGGTGTCCGAGGATTGCCTGCAAAATGGAAACGCCACCGCTGAGCAAGAAAGTTCGCTGCAGCATTTGGGCGATCTCAGCCTGATCAAGACCAAGGTATGCGCCTATGATAACTGGCATAATGGCACTTCCGGCAAGAAAGTAAACCAGATACTGTATACCATAGATGACAGATTGTACGGCAGGAACTTTATCTTCCAGATCATAGAGCATGCCATGTTTGTTTGCAGTTGTATTTGGCTGTGTCTGTTTCATAACATAATCTCCTTTTGTTTAATGTGGTATACCGTGAGTATACAATTTAAAGCTGTAAAAAGCAATACATACCTTTTGGTTACCAGAATAAGTAGTGACTTCATTGCACAATGTGTTTGGAATTAGTATAATAGAAACAACTTACAGTGAAGTATGTATGAAATGCGAAGAGGAAAGTTGGTATGGAAAAAGTTTTATGTATAGAAGATTTGGAAAGAAAATTAGAGCAGTTTCAAATAATATTAACTAATTCGGATAATGTAAAAAAAGATATATTGGAATTGACAGAACAAATGGTTGAAATGGTTGCAAATTATAAAAAAACGCAGATAGATTTCCAATTGATTTGTAATCATCTGAATACGACACTGTTTGTCACGGATGATAGAGGGTATGTTTGTTATGTTAATCCATCTTATGAAGAACGTACTGGGTTAAAGAAGGAGTATATTCTTGGAAAAACGATTTTTGAATTGCAAAAAGAAAACGTCATTCAGTGTGATGTCATTCCGAGAATGTTAAAAGAAGAAAAACCAATCAATGCAATTGGATATGTGGTATCTACAGATTATCGTGGATTTGTGGCAGGGATTCCAGTGAAGGATGAAAACGGAAAATTAAGATATGCAATAACGACAGACTGGGATGTTATGTCAATTATGGAGATGGAAAATCGTCTGAAACAGTTACAAAAAGGAGAGATTCCTGATAGTACAGATGAAGCCGGATCAGTGTCAGTACATACTGCTGATGAGGAGGAAATTTTATATACTAGTGATGTAATGCGGGATTTGATTTCTTTGGCGAAAACGGTAGCCCAGACAGATGTAAGTGTTCTGATTACAGGAGAAACCGGAACAGGAAAAGAACTTCTTTCCAAAGTGATTGTGAAATACAGTTGTCGTGCAGATAATACTTACATAAAAGTCAATTGTGCAGCGATTCCACAGGATTTGTTGGAATCAGAATTGTTCGGATATGAGGAAGGAGCATTTACAGGAGCAAAGCGTGGAGGAAAAAAAGGCGCATTTGAGCAGGCAGATGGGGGAACTATTTTACTGGATGAAATCGGAGAACTTCCTTTTCAGGTACAGGCAAAATTGCTTAGAGTTTTACAGGAAAATGAAGTAAATCGAGTTGGTGGTCAACAGGCAATAAAGTTAAATGTGCGTGTTATTGCAGCAACGAATCGTAATCTGCTTCAGGAAATACGAAATGGAAATTTCAGAGAAGATTTATATTACAGATTAAATATTTTGCCGTTAGAGTTACCACCACTGCGAGACAGATCCGAGGATATTCCTTTTCTGGTGGGAAGATTTTTAGAAGAGTTTGATGAGAAATATAAAAAAATTACTTTGATAGAAGCTGATGCAATGCAGTTATTACGCCATTATGATTGGCCTGGAAATATTCGGGAATTGAGAAATATGATGGAACGTTTGGTGATTCTTGGGAAAGATGGAAGGATTACATGTTCGGAGATTCAGAAAGTGCTTGGAGTAACTGGAATATGTGTATCGACAGATCAGAAAGAAAAATATACGTTAAAAGAGGCTGTAGAACAATTTGAAAAGCAAATGATTCAGAATGCTATTCTTAAGGAAGGAAATAAGAAAAAGGCATCAGAGGCGCTAGGATGTGAAAGAACCACTTTCCTGAAAAAGTGTAAAAGATATGAGATAGAGTAGTATGATTAAGTAAATATTCGAGAGTGAAAAAATTCACATATAAGGTGCGTTTTTTCACTCTTTTTTCTTGCATATAGATACATATGAAAAACAAACGTAGTAGAAATAAGCATAATTACTAAATGAAAGAATTGTAGTGTGAAAATAGAAAGGATTTTTTGGATAAAATATACAGAAAAGTTTTTGCTTGGAAAAGTGGCATGGAATTTGCGAATTATAAAAGTATAAAAATTAGAACCAAAGAAGGGAGAAAAACTATGGAAAAGACAAAAAAAATAGGACCAGTGGCATTGGGTGCCGTATTTATGGCTTACTTTTGCAGTATTACAGCCGTGCCGACAGGAGGTCTGGTGGGACAAGGAGCAAAATTCACCACGGGACTGGCAGGTATGGCTCTGGGATTTGTGATTGGAGCAGTGTTAATTGCACTATCGACAATGATTGGCTATAAAACCGGATTGAAAAAAGATGCAGTCTGGAAGCAGATGTTTGGAAGACAAGGTTTTCGGATTTTTTCATTTGCAGTAGCATTTTGTATGGCATTTTGGGCTTGCTTCGATTTATTTAATGCAGCTCAGGCAGTATATAATATCTTTCCGGAAGGACATAAGAATTTTGGATTTGCACTGGCAATGGTAATTTTACTTGTTGTTACGATTATTGGTGGTGTTTACGGAATGGATGGTGTTAAATTGATTTCTAATATCAGTATTCCAATCGCCATTGTTCTGTTTGTTATTATTTATATTGTATCTGTCAGACATGCCGGTGGACTGGAAGGCCTTATGGCATATCAGCCAACAGAAACTACTTACACAATAGGAACGATTGCACAGACTATGGTTGGTATGTGGATGGCAGGTTATGTAGGAGCAATTGATCTGACTACAGATGCCAAAAATAAAAAATCTGTTATTATTGCAGCACTTTGCGGATCTGGATTTGTATTACTCTGCTTTTTAGTAGGTCAGGTTGGATTTATGGGTACAGGAGTACATACACTTGCAGATATCTGTGCATCTCTGGGCGGAGCAATTTTCCTGATCGGAAGTATTTTCGTTATGATCGCACAGGGAAATACAACACCGGCATGCGATTATATGTACAGTAATTCATTTGCAGCAGTGTTTAATACTACCAGAAAATGGTTTGCAATTATTATTCCATTAGTTGCAGGAGTGATTTCGTTTGTGATTATGTATGGACCAGGCGTTGATTTTATTAATACAATTGTAACTGCAATTGGAACAATCATGGCACCTTTAGTAGCTGTAATGCTTACAGATTTCTATATTGTTCATAAAGGAAAACTTGATATAAAAGAGGAAAAAGATCTTCCGGTTGTTAATGCGCGTCCGGTTATTTGTATCATAATTGGTCTGGCATTTTCCTTTGCACTGAAATTAGTTCCGGCTATTAAATTGAGTACATTTTTAGTATTGATCGTTACAGCTGTTTTATATGCAATTGTTGCAAAAGCGGGTGCTGAGAAGAAGGCTTAATGAGCGAAGTCCAGGCTGAATGGCGAAACTGATCATAAAGACGGATAGATAAAATGATCAGTTTCACCGCAGCATATCGGATAAAAGGAAAAGAGGGAAAACAATGGAAAAGATAATAGAAGTAGGAAGTAAGGGCGGTATGGAAATGCGTACCGGGCAGGTTACAGAGGTAGGCTGTACCGAACGTATCCGCAAATTAAATGGAATTCTTCATGCGGCAAGACCGAATCTGGAAATGCAGAGGACGCGAGTGTTTACGAAATATTTTAAAACCCATGAAAGCGAATCTCAGATTCGCAAAAGATATTTTGCTATGGCAGAAGTATATCGGACATTACCAATTCATATTGAACCGGGAGAACGGCTGCTTGGATGGCAGGGGGGAAAAATACGATGTAATAATTTCAGTATTGAGTCACATGCACATTGGCTGGAGTCAGATTTTGATACATTTGAAACCAGATTATTTGATCCCTGGAAAATTGACGCAAAAGATAAAGAAGAATTAAAAAATGAACATATTCCATATTGGAAGGATAAGACATTAACTTCAAAATTCCGGGCACAGACAAGAGAACCAGATGTTTTGTTATCTTCCGGTTATGTAGATTGCAGTAACTATATATCAAATCCGGGTTCTCATTTTGTACCGGACTATCATGAACTTTTTAAAATCGGATATCGTGGATATTATGAAAAATGCGAAAAGTTATTATCAGATCTGGATTTGATCGATCCGGATAATGTCAGAAAACAGGATTTTTATATTGGAATGATGGAAGTCTGCAAGGGAATTCGCGATTATGGTATTCGATTGCATCAGGCAGCAGACGCACAGGCAGAGAAGGAAGCAGATCCTGAACGTGCAGAGGAATTAAGAACTGCCGGAAAACGAGCAGAGAAAATTTGTTGGGATATTCCGGAAAATTTTGCAGAAGCATTACACGCCGTATGGCTTAATACAATGATGCTGAATGTGGAAGCATCTGGACCGTGTATCAATGTGGGACGTTTGGATCAGCTGTTATGGCCATATTTGGAGAAGGATCTTCAGAGTGGTGTAGAAACGGTAGAGAGTGCTTTGGAATGGATGGAAGAATATAATATTAAATGCTGTAACATTCCGTGGCTGCTTCCGGAAGGATTGGCGCATTGCTTTGGTGGCTATTACCGTTGGACTGGTGGCTATAGTGTTGGCGGTTATGATGCAAATGGAAATGATGCTGTGAATTTATTGTCCTATATTTGTCTGAGAAGTGCACGTGACACACGTACCACAGCACCGGCGGTACATGTACATATTGGAAGTAAGACACCGGAATCGTTCCTGATGGAAGCGGTAAAACTTGCAGCAGAAGGACTGGGGCATCCGTCATTCTTTGACATCGACAGTGTTTATAACATGATTCAGTATAACGGTGCCGGTCTGAATGGGGCAAATAATCTTCCGTTAAAATTGATTCGTGAGCGTGCAACAACGGTAGGCTGTGTGGAACCGAAGATTGAAGGTTACTGTTATGGACATACAAATGCAAATATTACAAATCTTGGAAATACAGTCAGTCTGACTCTGACAAATGGTATTTTGCCTGAAGGGTGTCCGGGATATGGAGCCGGTACAAGAATTGGCTGTGAGAGTGGTGATCCGCGTGCGTTTAAAACATTCGATGAATTTTATGAAGCATTCATGCGTCAGTACAAGTATCAGATTAATCTGTGTCAGGAGCATATGCTTGTAGCGGAACGTTTGCTGGCAGAAGAACATCAGATGCCACTTTTTACTATGATGGCAACGAATGCAATTGAAAAAGGTATCGATGTTGTTGCCGGTGGAGCTATGTTAAATTCAGGTCCGCATTATATGCTTACCGGTGTTGCAGATATGGGAGATTCCCTTGAAGTAGTGAAAAAACTTGTCTATGATGATAAAGTGATTTCTATGGATGAACTGTTGAAAGCTGTTGAAGCGGATTTTGAAGGATATGAGGAAATTCGTCAGATGTGCCTCAATGTACCAAAATATGGAAATAATATCGATGAGGTTGATATGCTTACATCGAAAGCTTTGCAGGATTGTGCAGAATATTGTGCAACATTGAAGTGTGGAAGAGCCGGAAACTATTCTTCAGCAGGAGTTCAGCCAACGCAGACAAATGTAGCAATGGGAGAGATGTGTTGGGCACTTCCGTCAGGACGAAAAGCTTTAACCCCATTAGCAGATACACTCTCAGCAGAACAGCATATGGATGTGAATGGTCCGCTGGCAGCGATACAGTCATATGGTAAAATTAATCACAGTGCATGCACGAATGGAACAATTTTGAATATGTGGATCAGCAAAACTGATTTAATTGCAGAATAAGAAGGGGTGATTATTCATGAAATGCTATGATGTAAAAAAAGTTGGTATAGATGCATTACTTCCAGATCCGGAAGAAGAACATTATAAATATCAGGGAATCAACAAGATGGCGTCATTGATCAGGACAGCGTTGTGTGATGAGCATATTCATCATATGCAGTTTAATTGTCAGGACAAGAAGGTACTTCTGGATGCACAAAAACATCCGGAAAAATATCCGACATTGATGGTCCGAGTAGCTGGATATAGTGTATATTTTACAGATCTTGGAAAAGAAGTTCAGGATGATATCATTAATCGTACGGAGCACCATATATGACAGGTACTATTTTTGATATCAGTCATTATATGTTGGAGGACGGACCGGGAATCCGTACCAATGTATTTGTGAAAGGATGTCCATTGCGCTGTAAATGGTGCAGTAATGCATATGGGTTGGAAAAGAGAATACAGCTTTCTTATAAAGCTCAGAAATGCGTGGGGTGTGGAAAATGTATTCAAATATGTCCTGAAAATGCGATTACATGGAATGAAAAAAAAAGTGTTGTTGTCCAGAAATTTGAAAAATGCAGACAGTGCCTGCGTTGTGTACAGGTATGTAATTTTCAGGCACGCGCTCAGGTTGGCATAGAAAAAACAGTTGAGGAAGTCGTAAAAGCTGTTCTTGATGATAGAATGTTTTATCGTCGTAGTGGCGGCGGTGTTACGTTATCTGGCGGTGAAATATTAGGTCAGGCGGACTTTGTCGGCGAGATTTTGAAAAAATGTGTTTATTATGGTATTCACACTGCTATTGAGACAAGTGGCTATGGAAAATGGGAAGATTTAAAACGAATTCTTGGTTACACAAAGCTTGTTTTTTTGGATTGCAAATGTATGAATCGGGAAAAACATAAAGCACTTACAGGAGTAGGCAATGAAATAATTCTTGAAAATATAGTGAAGACAGCTCAGTGGTGTGAAAAACATGGAAAACAGTTGATTATACGTTTACCGTTGATTCCAACATTAAACGATGATGATATAAACGTACGCGATACAGCAAAGTTTGTGAAAGAATTGCGTGGAAAACCGTTATTAAATGTGCTTCCATACCATAATTTTGGAGCATCCAAGTATGAAACAATTGGAAAAAGATATCCGACAGAGGATTTGCAACCACAAGAATCAGAAGATATGCAGCGAATAAAAAAGATTTTTGAGGAGGTTGGAGTCAGATTTTCTGTTGGAGGATATAATATTTAGAAAATAAAGGGTGAAATAAAAATGGAAAGAAAATATTCTATTACGGTATTAGAATATGCAGTGCAAAGAGGGTTTTCTAACACATTTGTATTTTCAGGTTATTATGGAAATGGTGAACAGACGGATGTTACTTATACAATAAATGTAATTAAAGGCGAGGCTGGAATTATTGTAATTGACACTGGTTATGATGATAGCTACGAAGAACATCGGAAATTAGCTGAAGGAATGAATATTACACAATACCGAAGTCCAGCGAAAGTACTTCGTAAAATTGGAATAGAGCCAGAAGATGTACAATATGTTATTTTAACGCATGCGCATTGGGATCACATGGGAGGTGTAAATTTATTTCCAAACGCAAAGTTTTATATACAATCAGATGAACTTTGTAATTGGATTAAGACAATGTGTCTTCCGTATAAGTACAATACATTAAAGGTTTCCATGTCTAATGTGTCCATAGAAAACTGCATAAATTTGATAAAAGAAAATCGCTTAGTTTTATTAGATGGAGAGGTAGATAATTTGTTTCCAGGTATTAGTATCAGAGTAGGACAAATGGGACATTCTTTTGCAAGTAATATAGTGATTGTAGAAACGGCAGGAAAAAAATATGTCATGGTAGGCGATTGTGCTTATGTAAAAGGAAATATTATGGGAGGAAACGATGATGGTATTTCTATGCCAAATGGATTTGGAATAGGAAGTGCTTATCAGTCAATTCTAACCATGCAGGATATTTTGAAATATGCAGATGGAAAAATAGATAATGTTTTGATCGGACACGAAATGGGAACATGGAATCAATATGAATCTGTATGTACTGGTGATGGATTACATGTTGCTTACGTGGAAAAATAAGTTTCTCAGATAAATAATCGTGAAAATATAAAAGTGTGCGAAGGAATAAAATCGTGTATACTTTTTGTTTGACAATTTATTTTTCATCCCTTATAGTGTGTAAGGTAATAAACGAAAATAAAGTTTGTATAAGGAGGAAACAATTATGATTTCAACACCTTCCGCATGCATCGTTGCAGATAAGGAAAAAGTTGCAAAAGCAGTCCTGATGCCAGGAGATCCGCTGCGCGCAAAATATATTGCAGAAAAATATCTGGAGAATCCGGAATTATTCAACACTGTTCGTAATATGTACGGATATACAGGTACATATAAAGGAAAACGCATCTCTGTTATGGGAAGCGGTATGGGTATTCCGTCTATGACATTATACGCACATGAACTGTATAACTTCTTTGATGTAGATTCTATCATTCGTGTAGGTTCTGCAGGTGCACTTCGTGATGATATGAAAGTACGTGACGTTGTTATCGCTATGAGCGCATCTACAAACTCTAAATTTGATGTACAGTATGGTTTCCCGGGAACACTTGCTCCGACTGCTGATTTTGATCTGCTGAAAGATGCAGTTGATATCTGCAATGAGAGAGAAGCAAGCGTAAAAGTTGGAAATGTATTTACAACAGATGTATTCTACAATGCAGATTCCAATATTCCGTCACTGTGCCGTGATCTTGGAATGCTCTGTGTAGAAATGGAGACAGCAGGAATTTACTGGGAAGCAGTAGCTTCTCATAAGAAAGCTTTAAGTATTCTGTCTATTTCTGATCATATGTTCCGTCATGAGGAACTGACTGCTTTAGAGCGTCAGGAGTCCTTTGATGAGATGATTGAGATCGCACTTGAAACTGCATGGAGAAGTCTGTAATAGCTTCTTTTGTGGTCAAGATTTAGGTTGTGAAAGCGCCAGTCATCAATCTTACCTCTGCGGCTAACAATCGCTCGCTGAGGAAAGATTGCCTGACTGGCGCTTAATTTACTTTTCTCAATTTATACCATTCTACTTTTATCATTTGCCAAGAAAAAATAGCAGGAGTTCTTATTAAGACTTAAATAGTAAATTTTAAGCCACCTTAATCAAGAAATTCGGTTGCATGTTTCCGGTACCAAATTGGTAAATGCGTACGCTGACAACTTGGATTTTTCCGCTCTGCAATTTCAATATGATGAAAAAATGATTTCCACATATCGATAAATGGATCTGTCATATCTTCGGTATGTTTTAATCGCTGCAACTCATCTGTAGACAAGGTAGTAAGATAAGTTTCCTGATCGGCAGAATGAATGGCTGCAATGGAACGGGTATCATCTATAATGAGCCAGTTTTCCGAAGGCATCCGATCATCAAAAGCAGGATAGAGCAGGGTTAGAATATTCGACTTTGGTTCAATATGTGCGACCAGAACTCCGTCAGGAAGCGCCTGGAAACGAACAATTTCCCGGAATATATGAGCTTCATTCATGACGCTTCGGCTTAATTCAAATACGGCACTGACATAAGGATGCTGCAGCATATCCGTGATTTTATCAGGATAAGCGAATCCCAGAAGCAGGAAGCGATAGATCCGGTCGAGCTTATCCGGATGTTCGGACATAGCACAACGGTAAATCATAATATATGCGGAGAAAGACAGTTTTTTCTGGATGGAACGGACAACTTTCTTCGCTTTTTCCGTATCTGTCTGAATCGGGCGGTATTCACAGAATAATTCCATATCGCCTACTGGTTCTGCTTTCAGACGGATATTCTGATGTCCTTCTTTGGATGCCCATGCATCATAGATACACGTCATCATTGCTTCAAATGTATTTTCACAAGTATAGATCGTCATCATTGCCTCCATAATAATCAAAATAGAGATAGCTGTTCATAAATTTCTCCAGAAGCGGCAATCATATAATTGGCTTTGGCATCGGTTGCCGTAAGCTGTCGGGTAATAAAACTTTCGTCCAGGCGGATCGGTACATGCATTTTTCCGTTACAGGTAATAAAGTATTGGGCACGTTTCAGGACAACACCCATTTTTTGGATACTGTCAAAGGACAGCGGACCGAGCCGGCGGGCTTTCAGAATACGCAGTGCTGATTTTGCACCAATGCCAGGTACACGCATGAGCGTAGAGTAATCTGCACAGGCAACTTCTACCGGAAACTGTTCCAGATGGCGTAACGCCCAATCACATTTCGGGTCAAGTGCCAGATTGAAATTTGGTCGATCCGGGGTCAGCAGTTCGGAAGCATGAAATCCATAATAGCGCAGTAACCAGTCTGCCTGATAAAGCCGATGTTCACGCAGCAGCGGTGGCAGTGTCCCAATGGCAGGAAGCAGGGCATCTTCATTTAATGGAATATAAGCGGAGTAAAAAACACGTTTCAGGTCAAAATTTTGATAAAGTGCCTGCGTGGTAGATAAAATTTCAAAATCTGTTTCACCGGTTGCTCCGATGATCATCTGGGTACTCTGTCCGGCAGGGGCAAAAGGACGATCCGGATGACCGTACATGTTCTGGGGAGAAGCAGCCGATGTGGACGATATCGAAAATGCATCTAAATCAGTTTTATTATGGTCAGAAAAGCGGTGCTGTGAGTGAACGGAAATGGGAGTGTTTTCTGTCAGCAGCGCATGCATATCTGGGGTAATGTGTGTAAGATCAGCAGTGTTGCGTGAGTTAGTATGCGCGGACGAATTACCAATATGCACAGCATCTGTAAAGATACTGTGATCCAGATAACGGTTACCCCGATGACGCTCCATGGTGGCACTTTTCCCAATGGCAAGCCGGTATCCACTGATTCGCTGCTGCATACTGCGCATGGGCGTCAGAATAGAGGCGCGTGTTTTTTGCGGGGCCAACATAGAAAGTCCTTCCGCGGTTGGAAGTTCCAGATTGATGCTCATGCGGTCAGCCAGATAGCCAATCTGTTCCAGAAGTTCATCGGGAGCGTGCGGAATAGCCTTTACATGAATATAGCCATTGAAACGATATTTGTTACGCAGCAGGAAAAGAGTCTGATACATCAATTCCATTGTGTGAGTTGGATTTTTGTATACGGCGGAACTTAGGAACAGCCCTTCAATATAGTTGCGTTTATAAAATTCAATCACCAGTGTGCAGATTTCTTCCGGGGTGAAGGTTGCACGCCGGCAATCATTATTGGCGCGGCTCAGACAGTATTTGCAATCGTAGATGCAGTCGTTGCTCTGTAAGATTTTTAGCAGGGAAATACATCTGCCATCGCCTGCAAAGCTGTGGCAGATACCGGCAGCACAGGAATTTCCAAGACTTCCCTTTTTCCCACGGCGGTCAACGCCACTGGAAGTACAGGCGACATCATATTTTGCAGCATCGGATAATATTTCCAGTTTTTCATGTAAAGAAAGTGTTGTATCATAAAGTTCCATAATTCGTTTCACCTCAAATCCGCAGTATTTACCTCAGTGCTTCATTTTTGGAAAGTTTGAGGCAGTGTCTGTGTGTTTTCTATATTGACAATATTTATGTGTTATAGTATTATTTTTAAATAAGACACAGAACATCTGTTCGATTACGAAAATAGCATAACATAAAAAATAATAGAATGCAACTGGAAAAACGAACCAATGTTCGGGAGACGCGGCACAGATGAATATCACTTGCAATTATAAAACCAGTGTGTTATAATCCAAAAATGACTGTAAGTAGTTAAAGTATACCTTTTTCAAAGAAATTACACGTGACTACATATATATAAAGGAGGAAATTGTCAGAATGAGCGTACAGGTGGAAAAGTTAGAAAAAAATACAGTAAAGCTTACCATTGAAGTTGCAGCAGAAGAACTGGAGAAAGCACTTCAGGAAGCATATAACAGACAGAAGAAAAATATCAGCATGCCAGGATTCCGTAAAGGAAAAGTTCCGAGAGCTATGGTTGAGAAAATGTATGGCGCTGGTGTATTCTATGAAGACGCAGCAAACGCATTAATCCCGCAGGCATATGCTGATGCAGCAAAAGAGTGTGGAGAGGATATCGTATCCAGACCGGTTGTTGATATTACTCAGATTGAGAAAGGCAAACCGTTCATCTTCACAGCAGAAGTTGCTACAAAACCGGAAGTAACACTTGGAAAATACATCGGTGTAACAGTTACTAAAGTAGACGGAACTGTAACAGACGAAGATGTAACAGCAGCAATCGACAAAGAACGTGAGAAAAATGCAAGAACAATCAACGTTGAAGATCGTGCAATCGAGAACGGTGATACAGCAGTGATCGATTTTGAAGGGTTTGTAGACGGTGTTGCATTTGAAGGCGGAAAAGGCGAGAACCACTCCTTAGAGATCGGTTCCGGAAGCTTTATCCCAGGATTTGAAGATCAGCTGATCGGTAAAAACGCTGGTGATGATGTAGACGTAAATGTTACATTCCCGGAGGAGTATCATGCAGAAGACCTCGCTGGAAAAGAAGCTACATTCAAAGTTAAAATCCATGAGATCAAATCAAAAGAGATTCCGGAGCTTGATGACGAGTTCGTTCAGGATGTATCTGAGTTCGATACTGTTGATGAGTACAAAGCTGATGTAAAAGCTAAATTAGAAGAACAGAAACAGAACGAGATCAAAAGTGCATACCAGGATGAAGCAATCAACAAGATCGTAGACAAATCCACAATGGAACTCCCGGATGCGATGATCGATACACAGTGCGAGAACATGATCAACCAGTTCGCTCAGCAGATGGCTCAGCAGGGACTGTCCATGGATCAGTACCTTCAGTTCTCAGGACTGACAATTGATCAGTTAAAAGAGCAGGTTCGTCCGGATGCAATCACACGTATCAAGAGCAGCCTTGTTCTTGAGCAGATTGCAAAAGAAGAGAATATCGAGATCACAGATGCAGATGTAGATGCTGAGATTGAGAAAATGGCTACAATGTACAATATGGAAGCTGACAAGCTCAAAGAGTACATGGGCGCGGATGAGAAAGAGAACATGAAACAGGATCTTGCAGTACAGAAAGCAGTTGAACTGATCACAGACTCTGTAAAACCACGTGCAAAAGCAAAAACAAAAAAAGAGAAAGACGTTGAAGCAGAAACAGAAACAGCTGAATAATTCTCAGATAAAGCAGGTGCGTTAAGTCCTGTATCATAAAATGAATAATACAAAAGCAGATCGTGCCGGCGAGGCCGGTCTGCTTTTCATGTTTTTCAGAAAAACGAGTGTCCGATAAAAAATCGTATGCAAGGGCGAAAAAACTGAAAACAATTAAAATAGTAGGAGGTAGCAATATGAGTTTAGTACCTTACGTTGTTGAGCAGACAAGCAGAGGCGAGCGGAATTATGATATTTATTCCAGACTGTTAAAAGATAGAATCATTTTCCTGGGGGAAGAAGTAAATGAGACGACTGCAAGTCTGATTGTAGCACAGCTTCTG
Organism: Eubacterium ramulus; assembly: GCF_003122485.1. Taxonomy (GTDB): domain Bacteria; phylum Bacillota; class Clostridia; order Lachnospirales; family Lachnospiraceae; genus Eubacterium_I; species Eubacterium_I ramulus_A. Next base: position 37,411 of record NZ_JRFU01000008.1, on the reverse strand, counting down.
TTCCTTGAGTCTGAAGATCCGGGCAAGGATATCCAGTTATATATCAACTCTCCGGGTGGAGTTGTTTCCTGTGGTCTGGCTATTTATGATACCATGCAGTACATCAAATGCGATGTTTCTACAATCTGTATCGGTATGGCGGCAAGCATGGGCGCATTCTTACTGGCAGGCGGAACAAAAGGAAAACGTTATGCCCTTCCAAATGCAGAGATTATGATTCATCAGCCTTCTGGCGGAGCAAAAGGACAGGCTACTGATATTCAGATCGTAGCAGAGAATATCCTGAAGACAAAAGAACGCTTAAATCGTATTTTATCTGAAAATACAGGCCAGCCTTACGAAGTAGTAGCTGCAGATACTGAGCGTGATAACTATATGACTGCAGAAGAAGCAAAAGCTTACGGTTTGATTGATGCCGTAATCACAAACAGACAGTAAAATGTAGCGTGGGAGTAAGATTGAATGGCAGGAAGAATAAATCAGGGCGATAAAATACGTTGCTCTTTTTGTAATAAAACCCAGGATCAGGTACACAAACTGATTGCGGGACCGGCAGGCATCTATATCTGTGATGAGTGTATCGAGACCTGCAACGAGATTCTGGAAGAGGAAATGCAGGATTACGAAGAAAATGACCATATGGATATTAACTTGCTGACACCGGAAGAAATCAAGGCATTTCTGGATGATTATGTCATTGGTCAGGATGAAGCGAAGAAAGTACTATCCGTAGCGGTATATAATCATTACAAACGAATTCTGGCGGAGCCGGATCTGGATGTAGAACTGCAGAAAAGTAATATCCTGATGCTTGGACCGACTGGTTCCGGTAAGACATTACTGGCACAGACATTAGCGAAAATCCTGAATGTGCCGTTCGCAATCGCAGATGCGACCACATTGACAGAAGCCGGATATGTCGGTGAGGATGTGGAAAATATTCTGCTGAAGATCATTCAGGCAGCAGATTATGATGTGTCTAAAGCAGAATACGGCATCATTTATATTGATGAGATTGATAAGATCACACGTAAATCCGAAAATGCGTCTATCACAAGAGACGTTTCCGGTGAAGGTGTACAGCAGGCATTGTTAAAGATTCTGGAAGGAACCATTGCGTCTGTTCCACCACAGGGGGGCAGAAAGCATCCACAGCAGGAACTGATCCCGATCGATACCACGAACATTCTGTTTATCTGTGGTGGTGCCTTCGAAGGCATCGATCGTATTATCGAAAACCGTATGGATCGTGGTTCCATTGGATTTAATGCAGAACTGGCAGGAGAGAATGATAAAAATATCAGTGAACTTCTGAAAGACGCGCTTCCGCAGGATTTTGTAAAATTCGGTATGATCCCGGAGTTTATGGGACGTGTGCCGATCACGGTTTCTCTGGAAGCACTGGAGCGTGAGGATCTGATCCGCATCTTAAAAGAGCCGAAAAACTCTTTGTTAAAACAGTATCAGAAACTGTTCTCCTTAGACGAGGTAGAACTTGTTTTTGAGGATGATGCTTTGGATGCAGTGGCAGATCTGACCATCAACCGGAAGACAGGTGCGCGTGGTCTGCGTGCCATCATGGAAAATGTCATGATGGATCTGATGTATCGGATTCCGTCTGATAAAAATATTAAGAAATGCACGATTACAAAAGATATGGTAGAAGGAAAAGGAGAAGCAATCCTTGAGTATCGTAATGGTGCGATTGAAACTGAGAAATAAAAAGAGGGAAATACAGCTAAAAAGTGTTTTCCGTTTTGCAAGGGCGGGGTCAGATATATGGCGCCGCCCCTTGTAGCATTTTCGTTATAGTACATAATTGAAAGAAAAGAGATGTGCGAGATAGGAAAATGCTTGGAATGTAACAAAGACTTTTGGGAAAGTCTGGAAATAGAGAGAGGAATAACATGGGTGAAATTTTGAAAGAATTACCAGCCGTGATCCTGCGTGGTTCTGTATTGCTGCCGGGGGTGGTATCCCATTTTGATATCAGTGCCCGGAAATCCATTCATGCAGTGGAAGAGGCAATGAACGGAGACAACTGCATTTTTCTGGTAACACAGAAAGATATGCAGACCGAGCATGCGACACAGGATGATGTGTATGCAATCGGTGTCATTGCAGAGATCAAACAGATCGTCAAAATGCAGAATCATGTCGTGCGGGTAATCGTTGAGGCGAAAGAAAAAGCCGAGCTGGCTTATTTTATAGACAATGATGAATTGCTGAAAGCACAGGTTGTGCTGGCAGAGGAAAGCGAAGAAAAAGAAGTGCTTGCACCGGAAGTAGAGGAAGCAATGCTGCGTGCATTGCAGGAAGAATTGCTGAAATATTGTGCTTCCAATCCGAAAATCGGGAAAGAATTGAAAAAGCAGGCAGATGGATTAAATGAACTGCATAGCTTTATCCGGATCGTAGCCGGAAATCTGCCGATCAGTTTTGAAAAACGACAGAAATTATTAGAGACAGAATCCGTGACAGAGCAGTACGAAGCATTGATGCAGATTCTGCTGTATGAGACAAACATCATGCAGATCAAAAATGAACTGCAGGAAAAAGTCAAAGAGCGGGTAGATAAAAATCAGAAAGAGTACATTCTTCGGGAAGAAATGAAAGTCATCCGGGAGGAACTTGGAGAGGATAATACCACCTCCGATATCAAGCAGTTTGAGGAAGCTCTGGAAAAACTGGAAGCAGATGAGTCTGTCAAAGAACGGATTCGAAAAGAAATTGCCCGTTTTAAAAATGTGGCAAACAGTCCGTCCGAGGGCAGCGTTGTGCGCGGTTATATCGAGACGTTACTGGATCTTCCATGGAATAAAAAATCAGAGGATAATACCGATCTGAAAAATGCAGAGCAAATTTTGAATGATGATCATTATGGTCTGGAAAAAGTAAAAGAGCGTGTGTTGGAATTTCTGGCAGTTCGTGGACTGACCAAGAGCGGTGAGAGCCCGATCATCTGTCTGGTGGGACCTCCTGGAACCGGAAAAACAAGTATTGCCCGTTCCGTTGCCCGCGCACTGGATAAAAAATATGTACGCATTTGTCTGGGCGGCGTGAAAGATGAAGCGGAAATCCGCGGACACCGCCGTACTTATGTAGGTGCCATGCCGGGACGACTGATTCAGGGAATCCGTCAGGCGGGCGTGAAAAATCCGCTGATGCTGCTGGATGAGATCGATAAAATGAGCAGCGATTACAAGGGCGATCCGTCTTCTGCCATGCTTGAAGTACTGGATTCTGAGCAAAATTCCAAGTTTATCGATCATTATGTAGATATGCCAGTGGATTTATCCGAAGTGCTGTTTATTGCGACAGCCAACGATGTACATACGATTCCGCGTCCGTTGCTGGATCGTATGGAACTGATTGAAGTGTCCAGTTATACCGAAAATGAGAAAATGCATATCGCAAAAGAACATCTGCTGGAAAAACAGAAAGAGAAAAACGGTCTGTCGACAGAGCAGCTTACGATTACTGATGAGGCGATGCATCAGGTTATCAGCGGATACACCAGAGAAGCTGGTGTGCGTAATCTGGAGCGAAAACTGGGTGAGATCTGCAGAAAAGCAGCCAGAGAAATTTATGAAGGAAACTGTACCGCAGTGCATGTAGAAAAGGATCAGTTGGAGAACTATCTTGGAAAAGAGCGTTTCCATGTGGATCGCATCAACGATCAGGATGAAATCGGTATTGTGCGCGGACTGGCATGGACCAGTGTGGGCGGAGATACTCTTCAGATCGAAGTAAATGTAATGCCGGGAAAAGGTGAATTTAAACTGACCGGTCAGCTTGGCGATGTGATGAAAGAGTCTGCACAGGCGGGTATCAGTTATATCCGTTCTGTAGGCGAGCAGTATGACATTCCGGAAGAGTTTTTTACAAAACATGATATTCACATTCATATTCCGGAAGGAGCGGTACCAAAAGACGGTCCGTCTGCCGGTATTACCATGGCAACGGCAATGCTGTCTGCCATCACAAAGAAACCGGTGCGTGCGGATGTGGCGATGACCGGAGAAATTACACTGCGTGGTCGTGTACTGCCAATTGGTGGCTTGAAGGAAAAACTGCTGGCAGCGAAAGTAGCCGGAATCCGTACCGTATGTGTTCCGGCGCAGAATGAAGCGGACGTGGCAGAGATTTCAGAGGAAATCAAAGAAGGTCTGCAGATTTGTTACGTGAAAAAAATGGAAGATGTGCTGAAAATAGCAATGAATGGAGAAAACAATGATCATTAAAAATGTTTCACTGGAAACGGTATGTGGTTATACCAGCAAATTACCGAAAAATACGAAGCCGGAAATTGCCTTTGCAGGAAAATCAAACGTGGGAAAATCATCCCTGATCAATGCATTGATGAACCGCAAGGCACTGGCGCGTACTTCCGGTCAGCCGGGTAAGACACAGACCATTAATTTTTACAATGTCAATGACGAACTGTATCTGACTGATCTTCCGGGATATGGTTTTGCAAAAGTATCTCAGAAGGAAAAAGAAAAATGGGGCACCATGATCGAGAATTATCTGAACAGTTCCGAACAGCTGCGTGCTGTATTTTTGCTGGTGGATATCCGTCATGAGCCTTCCGCAAATGACAAAATGATGTACGAGTGGATGGTATACCAGGGATTCCACCCGATCATCATTGCCACAAAGGCGGATAAGATCAAACGCAGCCAGCTGCAGAAACAGTTAAAAGTGATCCGTCTGGGACTGAACACAGAAAAAGGAGCCATCCTGATTCCATTTTCGGCTGAGACAAAGCAGGGAAGAGAGGAAATCTGGGATCTGGTGGACCAGATTTTAGCATCTTCAGGAGAGACAAATGAAGAATAAATATGTATTTACGGCAGTTTTGCTGGCGATGATCCTGTTTGTTGGAAGTGTGTTGACCATGGCTTATGTCAGGGCGGAGCAGAAGAAGGAACAGGCGAAAGACGAAGATCTGCTGGTGGTGACATCTTTTTATCCAATGTACGTTGCAGCAGAAAATGTCATTGGTGATGTGGAAGGTGTGACGCTGGAAAATTTGAGCGAACCACAAACCGGCTGTCTGCATGATTATCAGCTCACGGCGGCGGATATGAAACTGTTGTCCAAAGCAGATGTGTTTATCGTAAATGGCGGTGGCATCGAGAGCTTTTTATCCGATGTGGCAGAGTCCTATCCGGATCTGAAGATTGTTCAGGCTTGTGATGGCATTGATTTACTTGAGTCCGCAGAAGGAACAGGGGAATCTCATAACGATTTAAGTTCCAATGAGGATGCTGACCATGATGATCATGACCATTCCGAGCATTCTCATGGGGATGAAAATGCGCATGTATGGATGAACTTAGCGGATTATCAGATTCAGGTACAGAACATTTGTAACGGACTTTCCGAAGCTGACAGCGCCCATGCGGAGCAGTATGCCAAAAATGCACAGACCTATCAGGGAAAAGTGCAGGAATTGCAGCAGGAGGCAGCAGAACTTGCGTCACAGATCGCATCACAGCCAGTGGTGATTTTCCACGAGGCATACGAATATATTGTGCAGGAATACGGATTGCAACTGGCAGGAGAAATGAATCTGGATGAAGAACGACAGGTTAGCGCCGGTGAAGTAGCTGATATTCTGCATTCCATTGAGGATAATCATGTTTCTGTTGTGCTTGCGGAAGAACTGTATGGCACGGATATGGGAGAAATGGTGACGAAGCAAAGTGGCGTAAAAGTCGTTTATCTGGATACCCTGACACGGGGGGACTATTCAGCAGACAGTTATCTGGAAGGCATGAGAAGCAATATTGAACAATTAAAAGAGGCATTCCAATGATGAAAAAAATTATACAGCCCTGTGGTCTGCATTGTATCAAAATGCAGGATATCGGTGTGACCATCGGTGACCATACGATTTTGCAGCATGTAAATTTGCATATCCACTGTGGAACACTGGCAGCCGTTATCGGAAAAAACGGTGCGGGAAAATCAACGCTGATCAAGGCGATTCTTGGTGATATTCCGCACAGCGGAACTATTGAGTTCAAAGACCGCGAAAACGGTCACATGCAGAAAATGAAGATCGGTTATGTGCCGCAGTCGCTGAATATCGAAAAAAAGACACCGATCAGTGTGTATGATATGATCGCAAGCTACCAGAGCCGTTATCCGGTTTTCTGGAAAAAGAGCAAAAAAGTATATGCAAAAATAAAAGAACATCTGGCAATTTTTAAGGCAGAAGATCTGATTGATAAACAGGTGTGCAATCTGTCCGGTGGTGAATTGCAGCGTGTACTGCTGTCCATGGCGGTTATGGATGAGCCGAACCTGCTCCTTTTGGATGAGCCGGTTTCCGGTATTGACCAGAACGGTATGGATCTGTTTTACCATACGATTTCCGAGCTGAAGAAGCATTATGATCTGGCTATTATTCTGATTTCACATGATCTGGATTATGTGGCACAGTACGCAGATCAGGTTATTCTGATTGATGGAACCGTGAAAAAACAGGGAACCGTGCGTCAGGTGTACGAGAGCGAAGAATTTCGACAGGTGTTTGGCAGATTTGATCTGGAAAACTACAAACCGAGCCGTCAGGTGAAAGAACAGCAGAAAAAAGAGATCACCATGCCGAAACACAGCCATGGTTTATGGAAGGAGGAAGAGTAAATGAGTGGAATTACCTCCTTATTTCAGTATGACTTTATGGTCAGTGCGTTTATTGCGGTACTGATCATTACACCGTTGTTTGGTATATTGGGAACAATGATCGTCAACAATAAGATGGCGTTTTTCTCTGATGCGCTGGGACATTCAGCTTTGACGGGAATTGCGGTCGGAGTAGTATTTGGAATCCCGGATACGAATCTGTCCATGGTGATCTTCGGTATTGCCTTTGCGTTATTGTTAAACTGGATCAAAAGCAAGAGTACAGCATCCACGGATACGATCATTTCCGTGTTTTCTTCCTGCTGTATCGCCATTGGTCTGGCAATCTTGTCCCGTGGCGGAAACTTCAGTAAATATTCCAGTCTGTTAGTGGGCGATATTTTGAGTATTACACGCAGGGAGATCGTGTATCTGTTTTTGATATTTCTTGCCACCATTGTATTCTGGATCGTGTGCTATAACCGTCTACAGGCAATCAGTCTGCACCGGACACTGGCAAAAAGTAAACATATTCGGATTCGGTTGATTGAAAATCTGTTTTCCGTATTTATTGCTTTGATGGTAATGCTGTCCATTAAATGGGTTGGTATTCTGATCATCAATGCGCTGCTGATCCTGCCAGCGGCATCCAGCCGGAATATTTCAGAAAATCTGAGAGAGTACCATTTCTTTTCGATTTTGTTCTCAATGTTTTCTGGAATTGTAGGATTGTTTATTTCTTATTATACAAATGTAGCTACTGGTCCAATGATCGTGATCATTGCATCGGTGATATTTTTTGCAACGTATTTTTATGGCAGAAATCGGTAGGATGACTTATGAAATTTGCACATACACTTCGAAATTATGATAAGAAAAATCTTGGAAAGGACATTCTGGCAGGACTGATCATTATGGCAGTTTCCATCCCGATTTCCATGGGATATGCACAGATTGCGGGCTTACCTGCAGTGTACGGACTATATGGATCCGTCTTTCCAATTTTGATCTTTGCACTGTTTTCTACATCACCGCAGTTTATCTTTGGGGTGGATGCGGCTCCGGCGGCACTGATTGGATCGGCGTTGGCAGGATTGAATATCACAGCCGGTTCGACAGAAGCACTGGTGGCAGTTCCGATGCTGACCTTTTTCGTGGCATTGTGGCTGCTGATATTTTCTTTATTAAAAGCCGGAAAACTGGTCAATTATATCTCTGCACCAGTCATGGGCGGATTTATCACAGGTATCTGTACCACGATCATTCTAATGCAGGTACCGAAACTGATGGGCGGAACGGCAGGTGTCGGAGAATTTCTGGAACTGGCAGAGCATATTGCAGAAACAGCAAAAACGATCAGTGTTCCATCCGTTATCCTTGGCGTGATTGCCCTTGCCATTTTATTACTATCGAAAAAAATTATGCCGAAATTCCCGATGGCAGTTGTGCTTATGGCAGCTGGAGCGGTATTGACAGCGGTACTTCCATTGCGCGACTGGGGAATTCAAACACTGGCAGCAGTTGATCCGGGACTTCCGAAATGGAGTCTGCCGAATTTTTCAGCAGTTCCATTAAAAGAAGCAGTTACCATCAGTTTGTCGGTGGCAGTCGTGATTATGGCGGAAACGTTGCTGGCGGAAAACAGCTTTGCACAGAAAAACAGATATCAGATCAATGATAATCAGGAAATTCTGGCATTTTCCCTTGGAAACTTTGCGGCAGCCTTTACCGGATGTTGTCCGATCAATGGTTCCGTATCGAGAACTGCCATGGGTGAACAGTATCAGGCAAAAACACAGTTGACTGGGCTGGTAGCAGGTAGTTCCATGATCATTCTGCTGCTGTTTTGTACTGGATTTATCGGCTATCTTCCAATTCCGGTTTTAACCGCAATCGTGATCTCTGCACTGCTTGGCGCAACAGAATTTGAATTGATACCACGACTCTGGAAAGTCAGCCGGACAGAATGTTTTATTTTTCTGGGGGCATTTTTCGGTGTGTTATTCCTTGGAACCATCAACGGCGTACTGATCGGCATTATTTTATCTTTTACGGAAATGATCATCCGAACAGCAAAACCGGCAACCTGCTTCCTTGGAATTCAACCAGGTCATAAGCATTTTCGGGATCTGAAAGAAGGGCAGCAGATCCATCCGATATCCGGTGTAATCATTTACCGTTTCAGCAGCAACCTGTTTTTTGCAAATATTTCCGTATTGCAGCGGGAAATTGAGGCAGCGCTGAAAGAAGATACAAAAGCGGTGATTCTGGATGCCAGCGGTATCGGAAGCATGGATATTACGGCAGCAGACCGCCTGAATCTGCTGAGTGAATCACTGAAGGAAAAAGGAATCCGTTTTTACGTTACAGAGCATATTTCCGGATTGAATACCCAGATGCGAAAATTAGGTCTGGGACATTTGATCGAAAACGGAAATGTCCGCCGGACGATACATATTGCGTTGAAAGATATCGGTTATAATCGTCCATATCCGCTGGAAGGCGGTGTGGAAAATATCGAGCGCAGTGCATCGCGTAAGCGTGCGGACAACCGCGTGCAGGAATTTGTATGGGCTTTTGGTGCTGATGCAGAAGCAGAGATGGAGCGCCAGATCATACGGCAGATCGAGCACCTGAAAGAAACAAAAGATGTGGAAGAATTATTACACGGAAGCTGGTCTCATATGGATGAATGGGATATGGATGAGTGGCTGGAGCATCTGGAAGAACACTTAAAAGAAATCGTTAATATTTCCGGAAAAGACGAGCAGACGCTGGCATTGCGCATCGAGCAGCACCGTCAGGAAATCCATGAACGGATCGCAAAGGAACATCCGGAACTGGCAGAGCGCTTCCGGGAGCGGAAACATGTGCTGGATGAACATTTGAAAGAACGGCATCCGGAGGTGTTTACGTTGATCGAAAAACTACGGGAACGTGAACAATAGTTTCTTGTTTTAGGGTGACTTAAAAATTTACTATATTAGGTTTTAATAAGAACTCCGGCAATTTTGTCTCAGTCGCTAACAATCGCTCCTTGAGAAAAAATTGCCGGAGTTCTTAAGTTACACAGTGAATATCGTAAATTTTTTACGTCACCCTGCACTACGTGCCATACGATGTGCATTTTTTTTCGTTTTACAAAATCTTAAAATAAAATGATAGATATTGGTATCATAACAGAGATAAGGGAGCGGAAAAACTTTCCTTGGCAAGCGATTGTTAGCTGCAAAGGTAAGTTTTTCTGCTCCCCTTAACATAACTTTCCGGGAAGCCAATGTTCAAAAACGAAAATCTTTCAAATTAATCTGATATTTATTTATTTTCCGATAAAGTGTCCGTTTGGAGATATTAAAATGTTTAGCTGCCTGTGAAATATTTCCCTTCTCATCATGAAGAACCTGAATCAGTTCCTGTAGAAATAAGTCAAGGTTGCTCTGTGCAGGATAAGTCAGGACCGAAGATTCCGGTTTTTCATTGGAATCCTTACAGTTGTTGGATGAAGTGTTTGACAGATCTTCAAAAATCTGACGGGGGAGGTGCTCCGGTGTAATAAAATCCTGGTCTGCCAGGTTTACAGCACGCTCAATGATGTTTTCCAGTTCCCTGATATTTCCGGGCCATGTATAACTGCATAGTGCTTCGATAGCAGGAGGACTGACTTTTGTGACGTTTTTCTCAAGATTCCGGCTTTTTTCTGCAATAAAGTGATGAATTAGATCGGGAATATCTGTTTTTCGCTCGCGCAGAGGAGGAACTTCGATGGAAAGAACATTTAACCGGTAGTAAAGATCACTTCGAAATGTCTGGTTATGAACAGCTTCCATCAGGTTAACATTGGTGGCAGTGATAACCCGTACATCAATTTTTCTTTCGTGTGTGTCTCCTAAGCGTGTAATTGTTTTTGTCTGCAGGACACGTAACAGAGATACCTGCAGTGCAAGTGGCATATCGCCAATTTCGTCAAGAAAGATAGTTCCGCCATTAGCCAGTTCAAATTTTCCGGGCTGACCATTTTTGGAAGCACCGGTGAAGGCTCCTGGAACATAACCGAACAGCTCGCTTTCAATTAGTTCTTTGGGTAAAGAGCCACAGTTAATGGCTACAAAAGGAAAATCTGCACGATTGCTGGCATTGTGTATTGCCTGAGCGAACAGTTCTTTGCCGGTTCCACTTTCCCCCAGAATCAGAACGTTTGAGGATGAATCCGCAGCAGTGCGCGCAAGGGTGATTGCGGCTGACAGTTCCGGGGAAGAACCTATGATAGAATCAAAGGTGTAAGTGGCATGTAGTCCGCTGAGTTTTCCGGCCAGCTGATGCAGTTTGTTTGTTTCATCCAATAAAATGATTTTTCCGATTGCCTTGTGGTGCAGATCATATACAAAGGACGTTGATATGGAAATGGATTTCTTACGCTTGGAGTATCCGATAATATTATATTCGACATTATGTATATTTTGTGTCAGATCCGTTATTTTTTGCCCGGAAGCCTTTGGAAAAATAAGCTGATCTATTTTTTCGCCTTTGAGATTCTGATAGGATTCAAGCAATTGTGAGGCAATCCGATTGTGCTGTAAAATGACACCGAGAGTGTCTGTAAACAGGATCCCGCTAGGAATTGCTTCTATGGTGGCGGAGAGCTGATTTTTGACTTTACGGACATGATTGAGGCTCTGCTCCATAGATAATTCTTTACTGATGCTGTCAGCAGCGGAACAGATCATGGCCAGAATGTAATTCTGGTTGGCCTGTTCAATGGGGGCAACGGAACCGAGAACACCAATAATTTGACCGTTGCGATTGAGGATTGGTGCAGCGGTTCCGATATAATGATGAAAGGTCTGGCAATAATGTTCCGCGCCCTGAATCTGTGTTGGAGATTGGGTGACAAGACAAAGCCCGATCCCCGTAGTTCCGGCATGTTTTTCATCGCGCATGGCACCAAGATACAGATTCGTATGTTCTGTAATATCTGACAGAGTGATATTATCGCCGATAAAATCAATGATTGTTCCCTGTGCATCTGTCAGGGAAAGCAGAATCCCGGTATTTTTCAAATACTGATATAAGGTAGTCATATAGGAATGACCTGTTTCAAGCAAAAACTGGTTTTTGGAAAGAATATCCTGCAGAACCTGGGACGATAAGTGATATTCTTTCAGTTTTTGCCAGGGAAGCTGGAAATTTTTTGACCGTTTCCAGCTTTCAAGTACCTGAGGGGAAATATCCTTGTCTGCTTCCGGCAGCGGTTGATCGTAAATGATATATTTTTCATACTTTTCAGATAACATATAAATACCCTTCCTTCTGTTGTGGATGGAAAATAAGTGTCAGTATAGTTCATTGCAAGAAATATGCCAGAAAGAGTGTGCCAAAATGTGTCATAATTGGGAAAAATATGTGTCAGGAAGTCGCGAAATGGCACAAAATGGCACAAAATGACACAAAAAAGAAAAAGCGTGCGCAATACCCAGTCAAAAAGTAAAAATAGAAACTGGCATGTAAGTTGCATAAATAAGAATATAAAAACAGAGAGGAGGAAGGAAATGTAATGACTGTATGGGACTTGGAAAGGAGGAAAACAGGATATGAACACTTCGGTAATCATAGCGGTAGTAATTTTGTATGAAATCGTATCAATCGGAGGCTGTGCGCTATACCTTAAGATGAAAGAGCGAAAGAATAAGGGCGGACAGGCTGCGGCCGGAGACGATTTCTCAACAGGGGGACAGAGTATGACATGGCCTGTGGTAGGGGCATCACTGGCATTGTCATTACTGGGTACTGTAAAAATTTTTGGTATCATGCAGCAGGCGATTAATCTTGGGGCGGTTGTAGCATGGTTTTCCATAGCAACGATATTTCCACTGATCATGATATCGCTTGGAACCGGGCGATGGGTACGAAGACTGAAAGTTGCCACCATGCCGGAATTATTTGGAAAAATGTATGGTCAGAAAATCCGGTTATTTGTGTGTGCGGTAATAGCACTTCAGACATTTGTTATTCTTACGATCGAAACGCAGGGGCTTGGAACTGTGTTTAATGCATTATCTGCCGGTAAGGTATCTGTTGCAATGGGAGCGATCATCGGTGGAATCATTGGAATTTTTTATGTGATCATAGCAGGAATGAAAGAAGTCGGTATGGTCAATGTTGTGAATGTAATCGTAATGTATGTTGGTCTGATCGCAGCAGCAATTATTTTAGGACATGTACTTCCGGGAAATGGCTGGAGCGATTTTGAAGCATATTTTATGAGCAGCGGTCAGGAGCATATGTTAAATTTCTTTGGCGCACCTGGAGTATTTTTCTCATTTGCGCTAAATAATATTCTGGCATTGCTTTGTGCACAATCCGTTTCACAGATGGGTGTGCAGTCTGCAATTGCTGCAAGAAGTGAAAAAGATATTAAGCGGGCCGTTCTTGTATCAGCACCGGTAAATGGTATTTTCGGACTGATTACCATGACAATGGGACTGGCAGGAAAATATATGGTAGAAACAGGAAATCTGTCACTTCCGGAAGGTGTGAAAGCGACAGGACAGGCAATTGGTACACAGGTTATTATACAGATGATGCCTGGGTGGGTAGTATGTCTGTTACTGGCAGCATTTTTAGGAGCGATTCTTTCTACTTTTGCAATCACTACCATGGCACTTGGATCCATATTTTTAAATAATATTTATATTCTGAAACATCGGGACGCATCAGAAAAACAGAAAACAATGGTTGTACGCATTATGATTGTTATTACCGGTGTTGTTGCAATGGCAATTGCTTCCAAACTTCCGAATATCATTAACAGCGCAAACTGGTCCTTTGCATGGATTACCCCGTTATTTTTCACATTGGTGTTTGGTCTGTTCTGGAAACAGAGCCGGGTTGGTGCAGCAGCGACGATGGGCGTTTCGTGGATCGTAATTTTGCTTTATACATTTACACCGTTACCATCTGTACTTGGCATTACTCTGCCACTGATTTATATTGTTTTGATTGTTTGTATTGTAGTAGGAGTGATCTCCTATGCAGTAACAAAAGGTGAGCGAGGATACATGATACTCTGGAAGGAAGAACATGGAATCAGATAAGTATGCATGCAAATTATGGAATTGGAGGCGTAAATATGAGTTGGTTTGCAGCGTTTATGTTAAAAGGAATTGGAGTATGTGTCATTTTGGCAGTTGCAGCAACAATTGCCGGAGTGTTTATCAAAGATTACGATGAACAGTAGAAGGAGTGTGGAAGATGACATTTATCTATGAAATAGCAGAAGTTCAGTATATGGCACTGGTAATGATCGTACCTGCCATCTATCTGATCGCAGGATTTATCTGCAATGCAGGAAATAAAAAATAAGCAGTAGGAAAAAGGAGAAGAATAAGATGATAAAGAAGATTGATCTGGAGAACCATTTTTATGACATTAGTTCCGTGGAGGCATTACAGTCCAGGGCAAAAGGAGATTATCCATACTGGGATAAGGAAACAAATACGATTCACTGGCTGGAAGGAATCGCGATGTGTCAGGATAAATTTTATGAAAATCTGCTGGATTTTGCAAATATCAGATTAAAGATAATGGATGAACTTGGAATTGAAAAAGCAGTCATTTCTCTGGCACCGGGTATTGAGGCATTGCCGCCGGAAGAAAGCCGCATTGCCTGCAAAAAGGCAAATGATGCTTTATATAAAGTGATGCAGGAATTTCCGGGACGGTTTCTGGGATCAGCCATCTTACCGATACTGGATGTAGATGCGGCAGTGGAAGAACTGGAACATTGTGTGAAAGACTATGGATTTGTAATGTGGCAGACGCATTCCAATTATGGTGCAGGTATTGATCCGGATCAGAAAAAATTCTGGCCGGTCTGGAAAAAAGTTGCAGATCTTGGAATTTTTGCATATTTACATCCGACTGTATCACATCAGCCAAAGTTTAACGAATATGGTTATGCAATGGCGGCACCGGGACTTGGGTTTACGATTGATACAATGGGAAGTATTGTACGCATGATCCTGTCTGGAATTTTTGATGAGATCCCTGATCTGAAAGTCGTATTGGGACATTTTGGAGAAGCACTTCCATTCTTGATGGAACGAATGGAGAATCGTTTTAGCTGGCTGCCGAATCCAAAACAAAAAAATAAGGAACAGATGGGAGCTTATTGGGGAAAGAATATTTTTGTGACGACTTCAGGAAATACATCCATACCGGCATTTGAGTGTACACGAGCTGCAATTGGCATTGACAGTATTATGCTGGGAACAGATTATCCATTTGAGCATATGGAAGAATGTGTGGGATATCTGGAAACCTGTCCGATGACAGAAGAAGAAAAAGAGAAACTGTATTATAAAAATGCAGAGAAATTAGGATTATACTTATAAAACAAAAATAGAGCAGAGAATCAGTCTGAACATGGAAAAGAGAGCATCTGACGGCGTGTGTAAGCTGTTGGATGCTCTCTTTTGTTTGGAAATACAGTTAGTTATCACAACTCTATAGTCGACTATAAGGTTTGGCGTTGCATGATGTTATAGCTTAATAAACATAAAATTGTGCAATGTGTATAAAAAACAAAGAAATAGACAAGATTAACTGTGCAAAAATATGTTTATTTTTGTGGAGACTTTGTGATTGACCTTATAGCAGGATGGGGGGATAGGATAAAGCCATGAAGAACACATAACCGAAAATTAAATTAGGAGGAGAAAAAGTTATGCCAAGATCAGGATTTAACGGGGTTGATTTCGAGGATAATATTAACTTTGAGCGACTTCACTCAGAGAGACTCGAAAGAGCAAAGAAATTTTTACATGAGTCAGAATTTGGAGCATTGCTCTGCTATGATTTTGACAATATCCGCTACATTACAGGTACACATGTAGGCGAGTGGAACAGAAATAAAATGAACCGTCATTGTTTGTTGATTGACGGATATGATCAGCCGATTCTGTTTGATCCGGCCTGCCCGTCCAAGAGACAGCGTGTTTCATGGATTCGTCCGGAAAACATCATGCCTGCAGTTGGTTCTATGAGAGGTTCCATTCCGGCTTCTGTCGGTATGGTACAGCAGGAAGTAGAAGAAATTATCAGCTACCTGAAAAAACATGATGTTTTTGATCAGCCGCTTGGAATTGATATTGTGGATATTCCATTATATCAGGAGCTGGAAAGAGCAGGTGTCAAGATTGGTGATGGTCAGGCTGTTATGGTCAATGCGAGAATGATTAAGACAGATGACGAGATTCAGTTATTGAAATGCTCAGCAGCAATGGTTGATGCTGCATACTGGGATGTTGCGAAAAACCTTCGTCCGGGTGCAACCGAGAATGAGATGGCAGCACTGATCCAGCATCAGCTATTTAAATGGGGAGCTGAGTCTGTAGAGTTTGTAAACTGTATTTCCGGTCAGCGTGGAAATCCACACAGCCATACAACATCCAATCGTATGATCCGACCGGGTGAGCTGGTTTACTTTGATGTAGGAAATGTATATAACGGATATCATACCTGCTATTACCGTACATTCTCCTGTGGAAGACCGACAAAAGCACAGGAAGAAGCGTATGCAAAAGCACTGAAATGGATTCGTGACGGTATTGACCAGATCAAACCGGGAGCTACGACAGCAGATGTTGCAAAAGTATGGCCATCCGCACAGGAACTTGGATTTAACGATGAAAAAGAGGCATTCCTGCTTCAGTTTGCACATGGCATCGGACTTGGACTTTGGGAGAATCCGGCAATTTCCCGTCTGTTCTCACTGGATAATCCATTAGAGTTCAAACCGGGTATGACATTTGCAATTGAGACTTGGTGCCCGTCAGAAGACGGTACCGGTTCCGCAAGAATCGAGGAAGAAATCGTTGTTACAGAAACCGGACACGAAGTGATCACACACTTCCCATCTGACGAGATCGTATCCTGTGGTTTTGCAGGCTGTATGTTCCCGTAAAACAAAACGTTTCAATGATTCGCAGGGACTGTTATATCAGGGGGAATCAGAAAAAGGTATAACAGTTCCTTCATATAAAAAGGAGGATAAAAAAATGGCAAAATTAGGTTACATTGGACTTGGAAACATGGGTAAGCCAATGAGCAATCGTCTGCTTGATGCAGGAAAGGATCTTACAGTATGGAATCGTACTGCATCCAAGGCAGATGAACTGGTAGCAAAAGGTGCCAAACTTGCGGCAACACCAAAGGAAATCGGCGAAAATTGCGATATTATTTTCATCTGTGTTTCTGACGGGCCTACATTAAAATCCGTAACACAGGGCGAGGATGGTGTAGTTGCAGGATTGACAGCAGGAAAAATCGTGATCAACATGAGTACTGTTGCGCCGGCTGAGTCCGAGGAACTGAATGCTGCAGTAGAAGGCGCAGGATGTAAACTGATCCGTGGACCGGTTACAGGAAGTACTATGCTGGCACAGAACGGAACACTTGGTATTCTTGCTTCCGGCGATAAGGATACTTATGATATTGTGCTTCCTTATTTTGAAATTCTTGGCAAAAACCAGTTCTATCTTGGCGATGCAGAGCAGGCTGTTGTATTGAAACTTGCAATCAATACAATGATCGCATCTACCATGCAGATTGAAGCAGAAGCAGTTGTATTATCCGAAAAAGCAGGACTGGATGTTGCTCAGGTCTGTGAAGTTATTGCAGGTTCTGCAGCAGGTTCACCACTTTGCGGATACAAAGCAAAATTAATCGCAGAGGGCGAATATGCACCGGCATTTACTGTAAAACTGATGATGAAAGATCTGGATCTTGCGTTTGATGCAGCAAAACAGTATGGCGTATCCATGCCTGCTACAGCAATCACAAGACAGCAGCTTCAGGCAGCTTCTGCAACAGGCAGAGCAGAGAAAGATTTCTCTATTCTGACACAGGTTCTGGAAGATGCATGTGGATATAAGAGATAACAGGTAACAGATAAACAAAACAGGAAATATTGAATAAAAAGATTAAGATGATATGGGGGATATTATTATGAGCTTTAAAGCATATGTACAGAATTTTTATGATATGAGAGATATGGCACCGGTTCAGCACGTAGGCGCACATTCCAGACCGTTTGCAAATGCGGCAAAGATGGGCTATGATCCGGCAGGAACAGAGTGGACATATCAGTATTTTTCAACCTGTGAGATTACATATGGCGGAGCTGCATTAATCGCAAACCACGGTCCGGCAGATCACATTTTCTACATTCTGGAAGGTGAAGGATATTCCATGATGAACGGAAAACGTTATGCTTACAAAGCAGGCGATATCATGTGGACACCAGGTAATTATGACCATGAGATGTATCCGGACGGAACAGCAAATCTGAAATTCCTTGTTACACTCTGTCCAAGAGGATTTAAACAGTCTGAGCCGTATATCAAGAACGTAAATGATGCAAAAGTAACAGAAAAAGAAGGCGTAACTTTCTTTACACTGGCAGATGAAGAAATAACAGGTTCTCCGACACAGGAATTCCATATTGTTGATGTATATCCGGGTGCAAAACTGACATTGGATACTCCGAAATCTGACGTGATCGCATATATGTACAATGGTCAGTGTGTAGCAACTGTTGATGGTGAAAAACTGGAAATGAACAGACAGGAAGATGCTGTTGTTATTCCAATGGGAGCAAAATGGGAGATTGAAAATGTAAGCAAACAGTGCGTACGTTTTGCTTTATCATTAAGCCCTTGCCGTTAGGTAACAGTTTTTACAAACAAACATAGGTATTAAAAAGGCGGCAGACAAATCTATAAATTATGACTAGTCTGCCGTTTTTTTTAACATGATATACTATGTATAAAGTAAACATGTCTGTGTCCTACAGACACTTCAAGGAATCAACAACACGAAAAAATGTAGAAGGAGGCATGGCTTTGCACACAAAAGGTATTAACAGAAATGTACTAAAGATACTGATTCTGCTGATTGCTTTGCAGGATAATGGAATGGGAGCAGCGACACCTGCATTGCAGTCCATTTCCGAGGCTTTCCCGAATGCCGGGTATCAATTGATTAGCATGATAGTAACTTTGCCTGCGCTTATGTTGGCTATTATGCCAATCTTTTATCCCAAGTTGGTTCAGCTGTTTAAAAAACGTTGGATACTAATCATTACAGCTGTGCTGTTCTTGGTTGGAGGTGTTGGTCCGGCCTTTATCAATTCTAATATTTTTATCATTTTGCTCCTCAGATTACTGGTTGGAGTCGCTTGCGGGATCTTTATGCCGCTGTGCATCGACTTGATTGTAGACTTTTTTGAAGGAAACGAACGTGCCAAAATGGTTGGATGGTCTTCTACTTTTACTGGATTTGGTGGGATTCTGTTCCAGACATTAGGAGGATATTTAGCAAGCTATCATTGGAGTTATTGCTTTTTTGCCTATCTCGTAGCAGTCATCTTTCTTCTTTTTCCAGTTATTTTTTTACCGGAACCGATGCGAGAGAAAAAATTGGCGAACCGGAAGGTAGAAAACCAAAATATAACGCACCAAAAGGTCAAAACTCCTTTTTCTGTTTGGATTACCGGATTCTTTCTGTGCTTATTCTGGCTGTTTGCTTATGTAATTATTACCAATGCATCAACGGTGTTAATCACTGAGGGAATCGCAGCGCAATCACAGGTAGGATTGATTTTCTCCTTTATGACGCTGGGTACAGTAATCAGTTCTGCCTTTTTCGGGAAATTGCTCGAAAAAATGGGATATATCATTCTTCCACTAGCAATGATGGTGGCGGCGGTTTCAATGTTTACTGCGTTCATGGCGCGTTCTATCGGGAGTTTTATTGTTGCAATGTTTCTATTGGGTTTCAGTAGTGGAATTGTAACTCCGGGAATTATGGAACGTAATACCAGTTTGGTTCGTTATGAAGGAGCAACAAAAGCCGTTTCTGTTTCCTATCTGTTTCTGGGAATCGGCAGCTTCATTTCGCCGTACATCTTCAATAATATCGGATTGGATGCAAGAGGGCAAATGTGGTTAACAGCCATATTATTCGTAGCAACAGCGGTTTTTCTGTTCATTGTAAACAGGAGGATCGATGTGAAAAGAGACATATAGGTACTATAGTTTTTAAAGGAGAAAAAAGATGCAAGTACATGAAAGAACAAGAAAAAACAACGCGACACTTAAGTTGGCAATACTTTGTGTAGCAATGCTTAATAATGTTATGGGCTCTGCGACGTCCGCACTTGGAACCATTGCGAGTATATTTCCGGACGCAAGTTATACTGTCGTAAGCATGATTTCAACGGTTCCACCGTTAATCATGTCTGTGGTTCCATTTTTCTATACGCCACTCATCACTCATGTGCGGAAAAGATCGATTCTATGGCTGAGTGCAGTGTTGTTGCTGGTTGGAGGTTTAGGACCTGCAGTTTTCCATACAAACATTTATGTAATTCTGATTTTCAGAATCATACTCGGATTTGCAGTTGGGTTCTGTACTATTTTGTCTATTGACCTTATTGTGGATTTCTTTGATGGAAAGGAAAAGCATACGCTGACAGGAATGCGAGATACCTTTAATAGCCTTGGTGGGGCAGCGTTTACGCTGATTGGAGGCTGGCTTGCAGGAATTCAATGGTATTATTGCTTCTGGGCAGTGCTTCTCGGTTTTGCGTTTATCGCAATACCTCTTATTTTCCTTCCGGAGCCTGACCGGAAAGCCAAGATGGAATTTGAAAAGGAAGTTCTGGGTAATCAAAGCGTGGATGTCAAAGTCCCCGGGTCTGTTTGGTTGTTTTCAATCTTTGTCTTATTACATTGGATTTTCTTCTATGTGTTCATCACAAACGTTGCAATGATTGTTATCAGTGAACAGATTGCTACGCCGGCTCAGAGCGGCATGATTTATGCGTTCATTAATGTCGGAACCATTATTTTTGGTCTGATTTTCGGTAAAGTATTCCAAAAGATTAAATATGTCACCCTTTTTATTGGCATGGGGCTTGGCGGTGTTGCGTTACTGATCGCTTCGAATGCAGTTACAACCGGGGTCTTTATTATAGGTGCTATTTGTCTGGGGGCCGGATCCGCGTTTCTGATGCCAAGTATTTATGCAAAGAATGGTAGCTTGACTCCATATAAAAATCAATCAAAGGCAATATCCATTGTGAGCTTTATGATAGGCGTTGGTGGATTCCTTTCCCCATTTATCTTCAATAGCTTTGGACTTGATGGAAGGACACAGTGTGTTGTTGGAGGAATTTTATACATTGTGTGTGGTGCTCTTGCCATGATTTTGGCCTTTGTGATTAAACCAAAGCACAATTACGATTTATCGGAATATTCCACACATTAAGGAGGGTTTTTAATGAACGAAGTAAAAGTCATCAAAGCAACAGAATCTACAAGCAAATTGGAATTTGCAAAAGCCATGGTAAACAGAATGTTTGCAGGAGATAAAGATGTATTCAAGGATTGTTGTACCGAAGACTATCGGCATAGAACGCCGGAATTCCATATGATTAATCCTGTTGAAAAACAGGGGTGGATGGATGGTGAATTTGCAGTTGAAACCATGTCGCGTTATTTCCGGGCAGATGGAAACGGATGGAAAAATGTTCAAATAACGGACAAATCTGCAGTAGAAACAGAGGACTTGTTAGTATGGGAATTTATATGGTCCGGTGAATTCCCAATTGGTGCATACGCTGGCTTTCTGGAAGGCGAACGCAGAGAAGGGATGCGTGTTGAAATGCGGGTCGTGGAATACTGGCGCTTCCGTGATGGCAAGGTCTGCGAAATTGATGCAGTGAACGACAGTCTGGCATATTATTACGATATGGCAGATGGAAACTGGGACTTAATTGTAAAAGCGATAGACAATAATGTTGCCTGGTGGTCCGGTCAACGTGACAATATTCTGAAGGGAGAATATCCAATCCCGGATCCAGGTAAAGTATTTGATTAATTGGCGTAGCTCCTCTGTGTCAATGTTTGAATCAATCATAAGTGTATATTCTAGCACTCTATCTGAGTCCGCTAATTCTTTAAAAAAATTTTCTTGTTAAGGAGAGGAAGGTAGAAAATGAAAGTTGGATTGATTCTTGCTGTTATTATATATGAAATAGCAGTGGTAGCAATCGTCTCAATAGTTTTAAAGGCGGTAGAAAAGAAGAAAGCCCATACTGCAGCAGTAAGTGGGGATGATAAAGACTTCCTTCTGGCAGGTCGTAACATGGGAGTTATTACACTGGCACCGACGATTGCGTTGACGGTTTTAGGTTCGGCACATATTACAGGTGTATTTGAAATGTCTTACGGAATGGGCGCAATAGCAATCTGGTTCAGCCTGGCGCATGTTTTAATGGTTGTTGTAGCCTGTTTTGCAACCGGACAGTGGGTTCGCCATTTTGGTATCACCACAGTACCGGAACTTTTAAAAGATATGTATGGTCCTGGAGTGGCATTGGCTATTTCATGTACGATGGCAGGACAGGTTTGGGGTGTACTTGTTCTGGAATGTCAGGGTATGGGTATTGTTATTACCGCACTGACGGGATGGCCGCTTCAGAATTCTATTATTGTAGGTGCGATTATCGGTATTCTCTGGGTTGTTTTTGCGGGAATGAAAGAGCTTGGTGCTGTAAACGTAGTAAATGCAACCGTGATGTATATTGGTCTGATTATTGCGACAGTAGCAGTAGCATTTAAGATGCCGGGTGGAAACTTTAACTTTATTATGGATACATTTACAGGTGAAGAATCATTTATGACAAATGTGTTTGGAAATGCAAACCTGTTTATATCCTTTGCAGTAGGTCAGATTATTGCAGTTACATTCTGTCAGGGTATTTCCCAGATGCTGATGCAGACGATGATGAGTGCGAAGGACGAGAAAACGATCCGTCGTTCGGTATGGCTGGCAGCTCCATTAAATGGTTTATTCGGTGTGTTTGCGGTCATTCTTGGTCTGGCAGCACGTGCGATTCCGGAATATGCGGCAGCCGGAGCAAAAGAAGCAGCTATGACAATGTTGGTTGATCTGTTACCAGGCTGGATCAGTGCTGTTTTACTGGCAGCATTGCTGGCAGCAATTCTTTCAACCTTTGCAATGACAAGTTTAACACCGTCCACTATCTGGGTAAATGATATTTATCTTGGTTATATTAATCCGAAAGCAACTCCGAAACAGGCAACAAATGTGACAAGAATCCTCATCGTCATTCTGGCGGTATGTGCAATGATCACATCAACTGCATTACCGACGATTCTTGATGCGATCGGATGGGTATTCTCATGGGTAATTCCGGTATTCTTCCTGGTTGCATTTGGACTGTTCTGGAAAAGAAATTCAAAAGTTGCAATCGCAGCACTGGCAGTTTCCTGGATTGCAAACATTTTATGGTCCTTTACCGGTATTCAGGCAGCTGTTGCAGGTGCAATCGGCGTAACTTTACCGAATGCATATGTAACATGCATTCTGACAATCGTAATTCTCGTGATCGGTAATCTTGTAAGTAAAAACGGCGAGCCGGGATATTACAAGATCGCAGAAGCAAAAATGAGAGAGCAGCAGAACTAGACAGGAGGTACAGGATGTTTTTAAAACTTTTTATTATTACAATCGTATTAATTCTTGTACTGTGTGCATGCGGTCAGTTAATTTACACATTGACACACAGAAAGAAATAACAGGAAGGAGAACATATTATGGCAGATAGTGTTGCTCAGGTATATATGATAGGTGTAATGTGCATTATGGCATTTTTTGCAGTGAGCTGCCTGATTGGAGTTGGAAAAGCAAAAAAACGAAAAGAACAGGAAAACACGAAATAGAATTTTGAAAAAGGCTGGTGAAAGATATGGGACATATATCAATTTATACAATTTCGAACATTATTATTGTTGTAGGAGTAATCTGGGCGATTACCGGATTCTTTCAATATCTTCAGGTAGTAAAAATGAATAACATACTTCACCGGCTTGGTGCAAAAGCACCACGTGTCTTTCGTGGAATCAATGGTAAATTTTTCGCATTGCAGATGTATGTTCTTGCAGCTTCTGATGCGGAGGGAAAGATTCTGGATGCAAGCTATTTATATACCTCAATTCTCTTAAAACCTTCTAGGGAAGTAAAGGCCGATCAGCTTATTGGTCAATATATTCCGACTATAGACGTAACAAAATTGCAACAGGATAAAAAAGTCTACCGCGCAGTGTGCAATTTGCAGGAAGATTACAGGAAACGCTGTAATCTGAACGCAGGTCGCAAAGCGACTGCGTTCATGAGCAAGTAGCGAAAGCGGATTGCGAATGTCCGCTTTACTGTATGATCAGATGGCAGATACATAAAAATATCCGTATATGACGGAACACGAAATTCCCGGAGTAATTCCGGGAATTTTCGGCTTTTTTTGTACTTCGAAAAAAAATTCAAATATGAGGAAAAAACGGTTATAATGATTACATGGGAAAATACAATGCGCGATTTTCAGTCCATGGTCTTGGGGGGGGGTAAAAGTCAAATAAACTTTTCAACATAAGAGGAGGTACTTAAATGGAAGACAGGCAATGGTTGGGAGTGAAAGAATTGGCAGATACGGTTGGGGTGTCGCGCCAGACTTTGATTTATTATGACTCCATTGATTTGTTTAAACCGGAATTTATTGACACGAATGGATACCGGAAATATTCGACAAGTCAGATCATGGAATTGCGGGAAATTCTTTTTTTGAAGAATAATAATGTTCCGCTGGAAGTTATCAAGGCGAATATTAAAAAGAAAAGTCTGGATAATATCAAGAAGGGATTGAAGGCATCGCGGGAGAAGATGCTGACAGATATTGAAAGCATGAACCGTAAAGTGGAAAAAATCAACAACCGGATTTATGCATTAGAGCGGGCAGGACTGGAGTTATATACAGTATCGATTCCAATGATCAAATATTTCCCCAAAAGAATGCTGTTTATGATGCCATGGGGGACAACATTCATGACACGAAGTAAACTGTATCAGACGTTTATGAATATCAGAAAAGAACTTGGAAAGCAGGATTTTTCAGATGATCTTGGATGGGGAGCATTTTTCCCGGAAAAAAATCTGGAAAATGAGGACTGGCTGGAAGAAGCAGGTGGATTTATTTATCTGCCGGAGAACGCAGAAATTGATATAGCGCAGTATAGTGAAAATATCAAGACACTTCCAGCAGGAGAGTATTTGTGTATGAATCGGTTCGACATGCCATATAAACGAAAGGCAGTAGACGAATTGCTGGAATGGGCGAAACAACATGATATAAAGACAGAGGGAAATCTGATCGATGAGTGTTTACTGGATACGACATTTCAGGGAATAACGGATACGGAAAAAGTAGACTTTTCGCAGCTTCAGATCTATATCAGACGTTGAGGTAAACAGAGAAGAAAGACTTTCTGATAAAAAATAACGTAAATAAAGAGAGCAGAGGAAACTTTTCCCGGCAAGACGACCGTCAGCTGCAGAGGTAAGTTTTTCTGCTCTCTTTTACATCATTTTTCGGTGATATAATGAATGTTTGTTCCGCTTTTGTTATCCTATCGGTGAGTCAGATATCGGATTTCTGCCGGATCAATTTCATATTTTTCAAGTTTACGATAAAGCGTGCGGCGGCTTATACCAAGGCTGTCGGATGCTTTTTTTACATTTCCACCGGATTGTTTCAGATGTTCGATAATCAGTAATTTCT
The DNA here is from genome assembly GCF_003122485.1 of Eubacterium ramulus. Classification (GTDB taxonomy): domain Bacteria; phylum Bacillota; class Clostridia; order Lachnospirales; family Lachnospiraceae; genus Eubacterium_I; species Eubacterium_I ramulus_A. The sequence goes on along the minus strand of NZ_JRFU01000008.1, from coordinate 12,078 downwards.
CCGATTCTTCAGCGGTAATAGCTGAAGTGATGTGATCCGTGTTCATCACGGATTCTGTCGGGGATACAAAAGTATCCTGAACCGATGACATATTTTCAGCAGGGATGTCTGTTAGTGGCAAATTGCCGGAAACAACAGGTGATGCAGAACTGGCTGCCGTTGTTTTCATGTCATTTTCTGACTGTATCTGATTTTGGTTTTCTAGGACATGCTGCATATTGGAAGGAAGGGCTTCTTTTGTCAGTGTTCCGTTAGAGGTCAGAATACAGCAGCGTTCAATTACATTTTCCAGTTCCCGGATATTGCCCGGCCAGGTATATGCTGCAAAGATTGTTCGAACTTCTTCTGAAATTTTTGTGATCGGTTCACTTTTCGGATTCTGATACTTCTGTAGAAAGTGATCTGTCAGCAGAAAAATGTCATTACCACGTTCGCGAAGCGGAGGAATATGCAGACTAAAAACATTCAGCCGATAATACAGATCGCTTCGGAATACGTGATTTTCAATCGCTTCTTCCAGATTGACATTGGTCGCTGCAATGACGCGCACATTTAATGGAATGGATTTCTTACCGCCGATACGTGTGACAGATTTTTCCTGAAGGACACGCAGCAGCCGCACCTGTACTTCGTAAGGCATATCACCAATTTCATCCAGAAAGATTGTGCCACCGTTTGCCAGCTCAAATTTACCGGCGCGACCTTCTTTTTTTGCCCCGGTAAAAGCGCCGGAATCGTAGCCGAACAGCTCACTTTCAATCAGATCTTTCGGAATCGCACCACAGTTGATGGCAACGAAAGGACCGTTTGAATGTGGACTGTTATTGTGGATGGACTGGGCGAACAATTCTTTTCCGGTTCCACTTTCCCCGGTGATCAGAACACTGGTATTTCCCTGAGCAACCTTTAAGGCAAGACCTTTTAAACGCTGTAGTGCAGGACATTCGCCGATAATGTTCTGAAAAGTATAATGAGCGTCCGAACCCATAACTTTGTTAGCTAGCTGCTGGATATATTCTGTTTTCCGGAAAGAAATCAGAAAACTTTCTTTGTTGCTGTAGTTGGTTGGTGCCACAAATTTAATGCTGATATAGCATTTAAAGGCTTCCTGTTTTCCGCAGACGGTTGTTTCAAAATCGTAGGTATTTTCTTTTAATTTTTCAAGTTCCAGATTTGGAAAAATCTCCCGGTAGGAATGATTTAACATGTCCTCTTTCGCAAAATTCAGAGTACGCAGTGTGATCGCATTTACATATGAAATGTTATAATCTGCATCCAGCAGAACAATACCGCTGTGAATGGAATCAATACTGGTCTGAAGCTGATTTCGCATAGCAATCAGATGTTCGTTTGCTTCGGTCAGATAAAGCTGACGGGAAATTGCTTCGGCAGCAGACATTATCATGCCAAGGGTGTGGGGATGTGCCCGTTCCCAGGAACCGCTGATGCAGATGACACCGAGAATTTGGTCTTTGAGCAGAATCGGAGCACCGGAACAGGTCCAGTTAGAACTCAGCTCAAAATAGTGCTCATAAGCAAACAGCTGGATTGGTTTACCGGAAAACAATGGTGTGCCGATGGCATTTGTGCCAAGCACCGATTCCAGACGACAGCTGCCTTCTGTCAATGGAATATCCTGATTTTTAGCCGTTTCTACAATGTCTGCATCTCCTACAAGTTTCAGAACATGCCCGTTTTGATCTGCAAACATGATCATAAATCCGGAGCCTTTTACGATCTGGTACAGATAATCAATGAAGGAAGATGCGATATCGTAAAGGACCTGATTTTCTGCAATGGCTTCCTGTAATTGCTCCTGTGTCAAAATGTTGCAGCGGGCATCCTGTGCATTGATATGAAATGCCCGGGAACGCCGCCAGGAATCCAGCACTTCTTCCCGAATGATCATTTCCGGATGACCGGTTCCTTCCATAAAATCTTTGCGTGCCTGCTTTAAGGCAGACAGATAAGTATCTGAAATCATAAAATCTCCTCCCCTGTAAAATATCCCATTTACATTTAGTTATAAGTAGTGTTATGTGTACACATCTGCTGTACAGAAAATGTAGCATCAAGAATATCATATAAAAGTGTGACAACAAACTGCAATACGAAAAGTGTGTCGCTTAAAGGAGTGCTGCACAAAAGTGTGCCACCCAGAAGTGTGCCATACAAATATGTGTCACACAAGATAATAGCACACATGCGCCAAAATGTCACATAAAAATCGGATAAAATGATAGAAAAGCAGGAAATAATCAGAAAAAATTGGCACAAGTTTTGCTGAATATAGAGTAACAAGAAAATCACAATCAAATTGTTGAAAGGGAGGAAGGTTTGACGTGACAAAGCAGGAACAAAAACAGAAAGCAAAAGAGTTTTACACAATTATGTATCGGACCAGAAGATTTGAGGAAGAAGTATTTGAGTTTTATAAAAGAGGTCTGATGCCGGGACTGGCACATCTGTATCTTGGGGAAGAGGCAGTAGCAGCCGGCGTATGTGGCGCATTAGAGGAACGTGACTTTATCGGAAGTACACATCGTGGACACGGACATCTGGTTTCCAGAGGGGCAGATCTGAACAAGATGATGGCAGAAATCCTCGGAAAAGCAACCGGATACTCCAAAGGTAAAGGTGGATCCATGCATATCATGGCAATGGACAAAGGTATTCTTGGTGCAAACGGTATCGTAGGCGGAGAGATTCCAATCGCAACTGGTTCCGCATATGCATCCAAATACATGGGAACAGATGAAGTTACCGTATGTTTCTTCGGTGATTCCGCTTCCAATGAAGGAACATTCCATGAGAGCATCAACATGGCAGCAGCCTGGGATCTCCCAATCGTGTATGTGGTAGAAAATAACCTGTATGGTATTTCCGTAGATATCCGTCGTGTAACAAAAGAGTATCATATTGCAAAACGTGCCGCAGGATACGGTATCGAAGGTATCACAATTGATGGAAATGACGTATTTAAAGTATATGAAGAAGCACAGAAAGCAGTAGAAAAAGCAAGAAAAGGCGGCGGACCAACCATTATTGAGTGTATGACTTACCGTTGGCAGGGACATCACGTAGGTGATCCTGGTCTGTATCGTCCGGAGGAAGAAGTAGAAGAGTGGAAAGCAAAAGAACCACTGAAGATCCTTGAGGATAAGAAACTTCTGACAGACGAAGAAATTGCTGAGATTAAAGAGATGGTAGAAAAAGAGATTCAGGAAGCATGTAAATTTGCAGAAGAAAGTCCATATCCGGATATGGCAGAAGCCTATACCGACGTATTTGTAGATTAAGAGGAGGAACAGAAAAATGAAAAATATGATGTATAGAGATGCCGTTCGGGAAGCATTAGATGAAGAAATGGCAAGAGATGACACTGTATTTAATATGGGTGAGGATGTTGGATTCCTCGGTGGAAACTTCAAATGTACCGAAGGTCTGATGGACAAGTACGGAGACTTAAGATGTAAAGATACACCGATCTCTGAGCAGGGATTTGTCGGCATGGGCGTTGGAGCTGCCTTACGTGGACTTCGCCCGGTTATTGAGTTGATGTTCGGTGATTTCATGATGGTTTGTATGGATCAGATCTGTAACCAGATGGCAAAAATCACTTATATGTCCGGTGGACAGGTAAGCGTTCCGATGGTTATCCGTATGCCGATCGGTGGTGGACGTTCTTCCGCAGCACAGCATTCCCAGTCTTTCCATGCATGGGTTGCTCACTGTCCGGGTATGAAAGTTGTTGTTCCGTCCACAGCAGCAGAGGCAAAAGGTTTATTGAAAACAGCAATCCGCGACAACAACCCGGTTGTATTTTTCGAGCATAAAATGCTTTACACAACCAAATTTGATGTTCCGGAAGATGAAGATTATACCATCCCATTCGGACAGGCAAGAATGGTATCCGAGGGTGATGATATTACAGTTGTAACAAACTCTATCATGACTGTAAAAGCAGAGAAAGCAATTAAAAAATTACAGAAAGAAGGCATTTCTGTTGATCATATCGATCTGAGAACTATTGTACCTCTTGATACAGATACAATCATCAAATCTGTGAAGAAAACAGGAAAACTGCTCATCGTAGATGAAGGACATGAGAGCTTTGGTATCAGCGGCGAGATTGCAACCAGAATTATGCCGGAAGTGTTCTATGATCTGGAGGCACCGGTGAAACGTCTCGGTACGGCAGATGTTCCGCTTCCATTCAGCCCGGCTCTGGAGTTCCCGCTGATTCCGGATGACAAGAAAATCTACGCAGCAATCAAAGAGATGTTATAAGTATAAAAATGGGAGGACATAAAAATGGCAGAAGTAATCTGTATGCCGAAACTCGGATTTAATATGGACGAGGGACAGCTTGTACGCTGGTGCAAAGCAGTCGGCGAAGAAGTAAAAAAAGGCGAAGTGCTTTTTGAGATAAATACGGATAAGACAACGATGCCGGTAGAAGCAACCGGTGACGGTGTGTTATTAAAAACAATGCTCGGAGAAAACGAATATGCAGATGTATTTACTCCGATCGCAGTTGTTGGTGCAGCAGGAGAAGATGCAGACGCAGCACTGGCAGCTTATGGTGAGGGTGCAGAAGGTGGAAGCGCTCCGGCAACACCTGCTGAGGAAGAAAACGCGGCACTTGTTGCAACAGCCGCAGAAGCAGCTCCGGCAGTGGATGTCAAAGATCTGAAGCTGACACCGAAGGCAAAGAAACTGGTAAAAGATGAGGGGATTGATCCTGCATCCTTAAAAGATATCAAAGGAACAGGTTTCCGAGGCGGCATCACAGCGAAAGATATCAAAGCATCACCACTTGCAAGAAAACTGGCAGAAAAGAGTGGTGTGGATCTCGCTACCGTAGCAGGAACCGGCATCAATGGCAAGATCATGAAAGCCGATGTGGAGAAAGCAGCAAGTGCAGCTCCGGCGGCAGCACCTGCAGAAAATCCGGACAAGAAGATTCTTTCTTCTGTTCCTTACAAGGGAGTACGTAAGATTATCGGTGATAAACTTGCTGAGAGCAAATTTACCGCACCACATCTGTATTTTACAGACGCTGTAGATACAACAAATATGACTGCTTTCCGTAAACAGATGAACGAAGTATCTGACAGAAAAATTACAGTATCTGACATCCTTGTTTATGCAGCAAGCAAAGCATTACAGAAATTCCCGGGAATTAATTCTTCTCTGGTAGATGGCAATATCGTGACATATAAGAGTACCAATATCGGTGTGGCAGTCGCTGGTGATAATGGTCTGATCGTTCCTGTCATCAAAAATGTACAGGAGAAGACGCTGACAGCCATTTCTGAAGAAAACAGAGATCTGGTTGACCGTGCAAAAGAAGGCCATCTGAAACCGGAGGAGTATTCAGGCGGAACGTTCTCAATTTCCAACCTTGGAATGTTCGGTATCGGCAACTTTACTGCGATCATTAATCCGCCAGAGGCAGCAATTCTTTCCATCAGCTCTGTTCGTAAGACACCAGTTGTCATCGAAGAAGATGGTGAGGATAAGATTGTGATCCGTCCGATGATGAACATCCAGCTTTCTGTTGACCACAGACTGATCGATGGACTGTTAGCTTCTCAGTTTGTAGAGTATATGAAAGAACTGCTGGAAAATCCGTTAAAAATCTTACTGTAGGAGGGCGTCATGGCAGAAGTAATCATTATGCCAAAACTCGGTTTCAATATGGATGAAGGCGAGTTGGTAAAATGGCACAGAAAAGAAGGCGAAAGCATCAAAAAGGGTGAAGTCCTTTTTGAAATCAATACAGATAAAACAACGATGCCGGTAGAAGCTACCGCAGATGGAACCGTATTAAAAATTGTCCTTGCAGAAGGTGAAACTGCTGACGTATTCACCCCGATCGCCGTTGTCGGCGATCCGGGCGAGGATGCGGACGCAGCACTGGCGGCAGCAGGCGCAGAGGTGGATGTACCGGCTCCGGTACAGGAAGAAGCACCTGCAAAAGCAGCAGAACCGACACCGGCTCCGACAGCAGCTTCCGGAACATACGATTACGAAGTGATCGTGATCGGTGCTGGCCCTGGCGGTTATGAGACAGCAATCAAATCTGCTCAGTCCGGCAAGAAAACAGCCATTGTGGAAGCAAAACATTTTGGCGGTGTATGTCTGAATGAGGGATGTATCCCGACAAAGACATTGGTTCGTACCGCAAATCTGTATACCGAGATGAAAGAAGCAGAGAAATTTGCAATTTTCGGAGTAGATCAATCTGCATTAAAAGTAGATATGAAGAAGCTGCAGGATCGCAAAAACGGTGTAGTAACGACGTTGACAACCGGCGTACAGGGATTGTTACGCGCGAATAAAGTATCGATCATCAACGGTCATGCTTCCTTTGTGGATACACATACCATCGAAGTAGAAGGAAAAACTTATACATCTGATTACTTCATTATTGCTACCGGTTCCAACACATTTATGCCGCCGTTTATTCCGCTGGAAGGCAATACAAATGTAATCACAAGCCGCGAAGCATTAAATATAGATAAGCTTCCGGAGTCCATCGCAATCATCGGCGGTGGTGTAATCGGAATTGAGTTTGCACATGTATTTTCACACCTTGGTTCCAAAGTAACCGTTCTGGAGCTGATGGATCACATCCTGCCAATGGTAGATGAAGAAGTATCCGATATGGCGAAAAAACGTATGGAGAAAAACGGTGTGGTATTCTGCAACGGTGCAAAAGTACAGAAAGTAAAAGATAACAGCGTGATTTATGAATACAACGGAGAACAGAAAGCTGTAGAGGCAGAAGTGGTACTGATGGCGGTCGGACGTGTGGCAAATACCGACGGGCTGAATACAGAGGGCATCGGCATCGAATTTGAGAAAAAAGCAATCAAGACAGACGGTCATATGCATACAAATATTCCGAATATCTATGCCATCGGTGATGTCAATGGAAAAGTTATGCTGGCACATACCGCATCCCACGAAGGTTTTGTTGCAGTGGCAGACATTTGTGGTGAAGCTGATCATGAAATGGATTACGGCAGAATCCCATCCTGTATCTATCTTGATCCGGAAATTGCCTGCATCGGTCTGACAGAGAAACAGGCAAAAGAAAAAGGCTATGACATTCAGGTTGGCAAATTCCCGATGATGGCAAACGGCAAATCTCTGGTAGAGGGAGACACCGACGGAATTGTAAAAGTGATCCTGGATAAAGAACTGGGAGAGATTCTTGGTGTACATCTGTACGGAAAACATGTGACAGATATGATCGGAGAGATCTCTGTAGCAATGAATCTGGAAGCAACTGCTGAGGAAGTGATCGGAGCCATCCATCCGCATCCGACAGTTTCTGAGGCAATGCCGGAGGCATTTATGGCAGCTTTCTATGGCCGGGCTATTAACTTTTAAGCATCGGCGAAAGGAGAACAAATGCAGGAATTAATGTTAAAACCAACCATTTTTAAATATGATACTGTAAAGGAATTTGTAGATGAATTCAAACCGGGCAAAGGAGATCTGGTTATCACAAATGAGTATATTTACAATCCGTATTTCGGACAGATGAATCTGGAATGTGATGTGATCTTTCAGGAAAAATACGGTGCAGGGGAGCCATCCGATGACATGGTAGAAGCGATGTATAAGGATATCAAAGGGGAACATAAACGTGTCATTGCCATCGGTGGCGGAACCGTTATTGATATTTCTAAGCTGTTTGCGTTACGGACAGTTTCCCCGGTTCTGGATCTGTATGACGGCAAAATCCCACCGGTAAAAAATAAAGAACTGATTTTGATTCCGACCACTTGTGGAACGGGTTCCGAAGTGACCAACATTTCCATCCTTGCGTTAAACAGCAGAGGAACCAAAAAAGGTCTGGCAGTGGATCAGATGTATGCCGATACCGCCGTACTCATTCCAGAGTTGTTGGAAGGACTTCCGTTTGGTGTATTTGCAACAAGTTCTATTGATGCACTGATCCATGCCATTGAGTCCAGCCTTTCCCCGAAGGGAAATGAGACAACAAGGCTGCTTGGCTATCAGGCGATCAGCATGATCTTAAATGGTTATAAAGAAATTGCAGAAAAAGGAAAAGAGGCACGGATTGCGCTGCTCAGCCAGTTTCTGATGGCTTCTAACTATGCGGGCATTGCCTTTGCAAATGCAGGTTGTGCAGCCGTTCATGCAATGAGCTATCCGTTGGGTGCTACTTATCATGTGGCACATGGAGAATCCAATTATGCGATGTTTACCGGAGTTATGAAAAATTATATGGAACTGAAAACCGATGGGGAGATCGCAGTTCTGAATAAATTTATTGCACATATTCTTGGATGCGATGAGAAAGATGTCTATGAGGAGCTGGAGAAACTGTTAAATGTGATCATCCAGAAAAAAACATTACATGAGTATGGCATGAAGGAGTCTGAGATTGAAGAATTTGCAGATTCTGTACTGGAAAATCAGCAGCGTCTGCTGGCAAATAACTTCGTGCCGTTAGACAGAGACAGACTGATCAAAATATATCGAGAACTTTACTGATAAAAACAGGAACAAACCCGGCGGACGAAATCAAGTGTTTCGTTTGCCAGGTTTATAAGAAAAATCAGTAGTAATGGGTTCTGCAAGAAATGGGGAGTTTTTATGAACTGGAAAGAAGTATATAAACAAAAAATCTGTACGGCAAAAGAAGCAGTATCCCACATCCATTCCGGAGATCGTGTCGTTGTAGCGCATGCCTGCGCAGAACCGGTCGTTCTCACAGATGCAATGACAGAAGCAGCTGAAAAATATGACTGGAAAGAGATAGAAGTGGTACATATGGTTGCTATGGGAAAAGCCGGTTACTGCGCACCGGAGATGGAAAAACATTTTCGACATAATGCATTGTTTGTCGGAGGAACTACCAGACAGGCAGTAGAGGAAGGACGTGCAGATTTTACGCCGGTTTTCTTCTCTGAAGTGCCGGATTTGCTTCGTAAGGACATGCATGTAGACGTAGCACTGCTTCAGGTCAGTGCGCCAGACGAACATGGTTACTGTTCTCTGGGAGTATCCTGTGATTATACCAAAGCGGCAGCTGAGTGTGCGGCTATTCGGATTGCACAGGTGAATGAAAAAATGCCAAGAGCCATGGGAGATAATTTTATCCATGTATCTGAGCTGGATTACATTGTCCCGGTAAATACTGATCTGATTGAACTTCAGCCACCAAAGATCGGTGAAGTGCAGAAAAAGATTGGAGAGCATATAGCATCTCTGGTAAAAGACGGCGATTGTCTGCAGCTTGGAATCGGAGCGATTCCAGATGCGGTTTTGATGTTTTTAAAAAATAAAAAAAATCTTGGTATCCATTCGGAAATGTTTTCCGATGGTGTAGTTGATCTGATCAATGCGGGTGTTATTACCAACAAATGCAAACAGATTGACAAAGGTCAGTGCGTGGCAACGTTCCTGATGGGAACAAAGAAATTATATGATTTTGTAGATAATAATCCGATGGTTCAGATGAAACCGGTGGATATTGTAAATGATCCGAGAGTCATCTGCCAGAATGACAATGTGGTATCTATCAATTCCTGTGTGGAAGTGGATCTGATGGGACAGGTCTGTTCCGAGTCTGTAGGCTTAAAACAGATCTCCGGTGTCGGTGGTCAGGTTGATTTTGTACGTGGAGCCAATATGTCAAAAGGCGGCAGAACGATTATGGCAATGCCTGCCACTGCTGCAAAAGGAACCATTTCCAAAATCGTACCGCTGCTTGCCGAAGGAGCAGCAGTTACGACATCCAGATGTGATGTGGATTATGTCGTAACAGAATATGGAATAGCAAAATTGCATGGTTGTACGTTAAAAGAGCGTGCACGCCAGTTGATTCATATCGCAGCGCCTGCGTTCAGAGAAAGTCTGAAACAGGAGTATGAAAACAGATTTCGCTGCAAACTGGAAGATTGAATATATGAGTTTCAGAAAAGGACGCCATCCCTCTCTGATAACAGATGAGTATATTCAAAACCCTTATCTAACCCTCTATCCAAAAGGAACCATCGGCAGCGATGGTTCCTTTTGCAGTATTGAGAATCTGATAGGAGAACTTTTGCAATTTGGAAATTTACGAAAAAACTATCGAACATATATGGAATGTATGATAAAATAAACCCGAGTGAAGACGGATAATTTCCTGTTAAAAAATGGCAATAAAAGGAAGACTAAAGGAGAAGACATGGGAAAAAAAGTAGTTTTTATCGAGAGTAACTCAAATGATCCGAGATTTAATCTGGCGCTGGAGCAGTATGTATTTGACGAAATGCCGAATGATAGAGAGTATTTCTGGCTATGGCAGAATCATAATACCATCGTCGTGGGCAAACATCAGAATACGGCACAGGAGATTAATCAGACATATGTCAGAGAGCATGGGATCACGGTAGTACGCAGATTGTCCGGGGGCGGGGCAGTTTATCATGACATGGGAAATGTGAATTTTACCTTTATCGCGGATACCGGAGATATGGAAACATTAAATCTGCATGCATTTTGTACACCAGTAGTTAACACATTGGAGCAGATCGGAGTAAAGGCAGAAGTCAGTGGAAGAAATGATATCACCATCGACGGAAAGAAATTTTCCGGCAATTCCCAGTATATCAAGCATGGAAGAATCATGCACCATGGAACACTGATGTTTGATTCGGATCTGTCTGTGGTATCAAAAGCGCTGCAGGTTTCCAGTGACAAATACGAATCCAAAGGCTTTAAATCAGTCAAAAGCCGTGTGACGAATATCAAACCGTACGCACCGGCGGATATGGACATGGAGACCTTTAAAAATATTTTAAAACAGTACATGGTTCAGGGCGAAGACGTGGAAATCCATCATCTGAGTGAAGAAGAATTAAAACGCATTCAGCAGATTCAGGAAGAACGTTACAATACCTGGGAATGGAATTACGGCGCATCACCGGAGTTCTCTGTACAGAAAAAGCGCAGAATTGAAGGGTGTGGACAGATTGAGATCAGTATGAATGTAGAACACGGATGTATTACCGCATATCGCAGTTTTGGCGATTATTTTGGAAATGGTGATACGGAAGAATTACAGGAGACCTTAAAGGGATGTTCGTTGCAGCCAGAGGCACTGGCAGAGCGCCTGAAAGATTTTGATCTGGAATCCTGCTACAGTCATCTGGATAAAGATGCCTTTATTTGCCTGCTGACAGAGTAATTTTATTAGAATATGTCAGTTTATCTTGAGTAGACCTGCAAGTTAAGTCTGGCAGAATCATCAGTAGGGAGAATGAGATGGAAACAGCTATTTTTCATATCGGAAATGCCGGTCTGTTCTTTTACCGGAACGGCACCGGTATTCTGATCGATGGCATTTATGATGGAAGTAAAGTCGGAATGTCTGCCATGCCGGAGGCGTGGATGGCGGATTTGAAGCAATGCCGTGGAATTTTGCAGCAAGTAGACGGATTGCTTTTTACCCATCTGCATCCGGATCATTATCAGGAACAGCTGACGGCGGCATATTGCAGTCAGATGGCAGAGCGTGGACGGCAGCTTACCGTATATGCACCGGACTGGGAAGCCTCCCATGCAGAGGTTCATGACCTTGGGGAGGACATGTGTCGCATACACATTAAAAATGCAGAGATCATCACCAGACGGACCATTCATGACGGTGGAGAACCGTGGAAAAACGATCCACATGAGACATTTTTGGTCAAAATGGGAAACGAAGCATTTTTTGTGTCCGGAGACGGTGTCCTTAGTGTGGAAGATGCGACAGCATTTCATCGTTATGCATATCATATCGATATTGCCTTTGTGAATCTGTATCAGCTTGGCAGTGAGAGCGGAATGGAGTGTATTCACGCACTGGATGCAGACCGGATCGTTTTGTATCATCTGCCGGCCCAGGAAGATGACACCTGCCATTACTGGATGATTGGAATGCAGGCAGTGGAACGGTTCACTGGAACATACGGGGAAGAAGTAGAAATTGCAGAACATATGGCATGGATCGATGCTCAAGTCGAACGCACGTGAGACTTGGTGCGTGATTCTGGTCAGCGCAAG
>NZ_JRFU01000079.1 GCF_003122485.1 Eubacterium ramulus | reverse complement strand
CAGCATATGTTCCAGATAATAATTTTGGTAGGAAAACAGGTTGGGTGAATGTTCCTTGCATGTACCAAGTTCAATGGAGCGTAATGCCTGATTGTAGTATTCTTCAATATTCAAAATATCCTGGAAACAGTTGCTCATACCGGCAAAAAGCCCATTTTCCTGACAGAGCTTTTTCAGGGTATCTATATACTCTGGTGGAAGCAACTGATTGGTCGGAATCGTAATGATGGCAATGAGCTGACCATTGTAAATAACTGTTTTCAGATATGGAATCCGGCTCTCCAGCATGTTTCGGACATGACGTGCATTGACGGTTTCCTGACTTCTTGCAATTTCGATGACGATACAGTAATTGTTGCCGTTGAAATCATCCTTTACATAATTCATATGTGTAATAGAAGAACGGTCTGCGGCAATTTTGCGATCCAACAGATCACGGATAAAATATTCATAGTTAAATCCACGCGCATTCTGAATGAATGCATCTTTTATGATCTGCTCATTGATATATTTTTTTAAAATCAGCAGAAATTCAGTATCAATCGGTTCCAGTGGTTTATTGATGGCTGAAACGACAATATGACCGAGATCTTTGCTTGTGTTAATGGAACAGTAAAGCTGTTCATAACCGAGTTCTTCATTGAAAGCATGGATTGGGAGTTCACTTCTTTTTACCCGTTCATGGATATTATTCTGTCGGCTGACCATTTTAAAATCCTGATCGGTAAATCCTTTTTTCTCCAGTGTACGATCCGTAAAATTCTGATCTTTTAGTTTTTCAAAGGGAGCTGCGATCAGATTATAATTTGCATCAAAAACAAATACCGGATTTCCAAATACCCGGTAAGAATAGTCGATGGCTGGCTGTAATCCGTTATCAAAAGCCAGAAAATCGAGGAGTGTAGAACCGTAAAATCCAACACCGCACTGAATAGTGTAATAGCTTTGCAAAAGACCATAGATTTTTTCGGGATTATTACATTGCACAAATAAGACACTTACAAAATCCGGGAACTGACTGTTCAGTATATCCATATTGATATCCTCAGGAACAATACATAAAAGATGTATATCCTGAATAAATGGGAAAGAGAGCAGTTCCGGTGTATAGGTGCATGTATACAGTAAATGGATGGTCAGTGGCTGCGGCGCATCATATAGTTTATTCCATCCAGTCAGGGCATGTATACCATCGGATGAAGTCAGCAGTGTGGAATAGTCTCCCAACTGATATTGAATTTGTTTTAACCCTATGTACATTTCAAGTCCTCCTCTGTCTGTCCTTTATTATACACGAAATAATAAGCAATGTAAAAACACTTATTCTACATTAGTGTAGAAAAACACTTGTATATTTCGCAGATATCATACAAAAAAAGTGAGTCATATTTTTTATACAATGTAATCAGCAGAGATAGTTATTGTGAACTGTAAAAATTGATAAAAAGGAGAATGAAAAATGAGCTTTAATGATAATCTTCCGAAATTAAAACCGTTTAAAAGAAGCGTTTCCATCATTGGCGTAGGTGCAACTCCGTTTGTCCGTATTTTGGATGATCCGTCCGTAGATGGTATGAATGAGCAGGAACTTTTTGCATATGCAGCGCGGGATGCCATGAAAGATGCCGGAGTCGATGGCAGTGATGTGGAATTTTATATCCATGGACAGGCCGGACCGGGATGGACCAGTAACCTGGCAACTCCAAACATGCATGTGGCAAACTGGATCGGAATGAAAGGAAAAGGCTCCTATCATCACAGTGAAGCATGTGCAACCGGTTATGTGGGCGTGGAGACAGCCGTTGCATTAGTTGCTTCCGGTGAATATGACATGGTTCTGAGTGGTTGTATCGAGACACCATATTCCATCGCATACCCGACCAGAGTGGTAACAAAACGTCGTTTCGGTACAGATGCGATCTTCCATGATGTACTGGCTTCTACTCAGTGCAGAGATTATACCTTATTTACCCGTGGTTCTCTGCCATTTAACTCTGAATCCTGGCTGGATTATTATGTAAAAGAGAATGGAATCAGCGAAGAGGATGTGGATGCAATGATGACTGCTTTATCTGTCAACTGCCGTCGTGCAGCAGCATTAAATCCGTTGAGTACCATTACCAATAATACATATGAGGAACTTGCAGCAACAAACGGTATGGATTCCGCTTATGAGTATCTGCATTCCAAATTCAATCCATTAATTGGAAAATATATGAGAGGTTCTCACTTTGAACAGCGTTGTGACGGTGCAGCAGCAATTATTGTATGCCCGACAGAACTGGCTTATAAATATACCGATCATCCGATTGAGATTCTTGGTATCGGTCATTCTAATGTGGAGGCTGGAAACCCGAGAAATGAGATGTATGCAACACAGAATGCATATCGTCAGGTAAAAGAACTGACCGGACTGACAGGTGCGGATATGGATATCTTCCTTGCAAATGATTTCTACAATCAGTCTGAATTCCTGTCTGCCGAGATGTGTGAATATCTGCCGAAGGGTGAAGGCTGGCAGTATACAAAAGAAGGCCGTATTGCTTATGATGGAGACCGTCCGATCAATACAAACGGTGGCCGTTGCCAGTATGGTCATGCAGCAGGTGCTTCCGGATTACATGATGTGTATGAGGCAGTTCACCAGATGCGAGGAGATGCAGGTGCAACACAGGTTCATCATGATGTAAAACACGCAATGCTCCGTGGATTTGGCGGAAGCCAGAACGTATTGAATATCATGATGGAGAGAAAGTAGGAGAGGAGGACGATGGTTAAAATGACAAAATATGATTTAAAACCAATTGTAAAAACTTATTATGATGCTTTGGAAGAAGGAACCATTCTGGGAAGAAAATGTACCAGATGCGGACATATCGAGTTTCCTCCTTATCTGTGCTGTAACGAGTGCGGAGGTCTGGATACCGAGTGGGTGGATCTGACAAATATGCGTGGTATTGTAAAGCAGGCACTTCCGACAAAAGGTGCATTTGGTGATCCGGAATTCCGTAACACACAGGGAGATTACTTTGCAGTAGAGATTGAAGTACCTGGTATGGATCCGTTTAATGCAAGTTTGCTGCATGTAGATTATGACAAATACGAAGAATTTGATCAGTATATTCAGGAGCATGAAGTAGAAGTAAAACCGTTACTGTTCCAGGATGAAGATATGAAAGTTGTAGCCTGGGAACTGGTGGAAGATAACGGATTTAAAAAGATTCCGGAAATTAAAGCACCGGAACCAAAGAAAGAAGAGACAAAAACTGCAACAGCAACTGCAACGGTAGATCTGAGTAATGATGCAACCACACAGACCGTTATTGAGGCGGCAGCAGATGCGTATGGAGTAGATGCAGCATCTATTACACTGGCAACCGACATTCGCGAGGATTTATCTAATGAATCCATGAAGATGATCGTCATGATCTCAACCATTGAGGATCAGCTGAATGTAACAATTGAAATTCAGGAAGCAAGTAACCTGAATACAATTGCTGATTTTGTAAATGTAGTAAAAGAACGTCTGGGTGAAGAGACAATTGCTTCGAATGCACCGGTAGCAAATAATTCTGATACAGCGACAGCAGCGCAGTCATCCGAAGAACTGGATGATGTGGCAAAAGCTGTTATCGAAGCAGCAGCAGATGCCTACGGTGTAGATGCATCCGGCATTACACTGGCAACCGACATTCGAGAGGATTTATCCAATGAATCCATGAAGATGATCGTCATGATTTCCACTATTGAGGATCAGTTGAATGTAACAATTGAAATTCAGGAAGCAAGTAACCTGAATACAATTGGAGATTTTGTTGCCGTTGTACGGGAAAGATTATAAACAAGTAATTTTCAATAACCTTATATAATACCTAACCTGAATACCTGGGTGTACGCTGGAAATCTGGTCAGAATATTTTCATTGCAAAAGATTTCACTGTACATCAAAACCAAATGTCGGAGAAAGTCGCTGCAAATACGGTGGCTTTCTCCAAATTTCAAAAAAAGGAGCGTAAAAAAATGGCATTTCAGTTCATGAATTCTATTTATGATAAAGCAAAGAAAAATGTAAAAACCATTGCAATTCCGGAAGTAACAAATGAATATATGATCAAAGCAGCAGCAAAAGCAACAGCAGACGGAATCGCAAATATCATTCTGGTTGGAAATCCGGAAGATGTAACAGCAACGGCCGGAAAAGCCGGTGTGGATGTGTCAGGAATCCGTGTGGTAGATGTGAATGATACAGCTTATAAAGAAGAATTACTGGATAGATATAATAATTCTCCGGATAAAGCTATGCCAACGAGTTTTGTAAAGAAAAGAATCGACCACCCACTGTATCTGGCAACTCTGCTTCAGGCTGTGGGAGAAGCAGACGGAACACTGGCCGGAGTAGATACAACAACATATGAGTTTGTACTGGCTGCAAAAAGTATTATCGGAATGCAGCCAAACTGTCCAACAGCTTCCGGACTTCTCATTGAAGAGATTGAAGGATTTGCCGGAGATCAGGGTAACCTGATCGGTATGTCTGACGGAGCTGTCTGCATTCAGCCGACAGTGGAACAGCATGCCGGAATCGCAATTTCTTCCTGCGAGACATTCGAGACATTGACTGGAACAGAAGCAAAATGTGCCTTTCTGTCATTCTCCACAGATGGATCAGGCGGACTGAGCGAACCGGTAAAAAAAGTGCGTGAAGCTGTAGCACTGGCACAGCAGCTGAGACCGGATCTGAAAATTGACGGAGAATTCCAGGCAGATGCAGCAGTGGATGCGAGAGTCGGAGAGAAAAAAGTAAAAAGAGAAAGTGCCGTAGCAGGACATGCTAATGTACTGATTTTCCCGGATGCAGCAGGATGCAATATCGGATCAAAACTGGTGCAGCGTCTGGCAAATAATGTGCAGGTGTATGGACCAATCTATCAGGGATTCCGCCTGCCGATTCTTGACTGCTCCAGAAGTGATACAGATGTCGAACTTTATAACAATATTGCATTGCTGGCAGTTATGGCAGGAAAATAAAAAAGGAGAATATCATTCATGAAAGAATTTACTGTATTAACGATCAATCCAGGCTCATCCAGTACGAAAATGGGTGTGGTAAAAGGCGATAAAGTGATTGTAAACCGTGAGGTAGATCATCACAAAGAAGATTTTGCAGAGTGTAAAACTTTTGCAGATCAGGAACCAATCCGTATGGCAATGATCCGTAAAGCGCTGGAGGAGGAAGGGATTGCTCTTTCTGATCTGGATGCTGTAGCAGGTCGTGGTGTTGGCTTATATCCATGTGCCGGAGGAACATATAAAATCGATGAACTTGCCTATGAACATGCAAAAAATGATGTAGGAGGTATCCGTCATCCGGCCAGCCTTGGAATCATTATGAGTTATAAACTTGGTCAGGAGTTAAATATTCCGGCATTTTTTGTAAATCCAATGCCGACAGATGAACTCTGTGACATGGCTCGAGTGACCGGTATCCCGGGCATTTACCGTCCGGCAAAATCTCATCCGTTGAATCAGAAACAGGTGGCAATCCATCACAGTGAGCTGATGGGCAAAAAATATGAAGACTGCAATTATATCATCCTGCATCTGGGTGGTGGTACCAGCATTACTGCACACGAAAAAGGAAAAATGATTGACGGAAACCGAGCAGGTGACGGTCAGGGACCAATTTCACCAAATCGTTCCGGCGATTTATGTGTGGATGATGTCATCAAATGCATCAAAAAAGGTATTTCACCGGATGAAGCAAAAGATTATGCTTCCAGCAAAGGCGGATTACTTGCATGGTGTGGCACCGATGACCTGCGCGAAGTAAAAGCAATGATCGCAAATGGTGACAAAAAAGCGGAGCTTGTATACAATACCATGATTTATTCCATGGGAAAATGGACAGCTATGATGGCTGGTGCATTAAAAGGAAAAGTAGATGCTATTCTTCTGACAGGCGGCATGGCAAGAGATACGGAACTTTGCGATAAACTGGCTGAATATATTTCCTGGATCGCACCAATTTATAACTATGCAGGAAGCTTCGAGACAGAAGCACTTGGATTTGGCGCAATCCGTGTCCTGAAGGGAGACGAGGAAGCAAAAACATACACAGGAAAACCAGTATGGAATGGTTTCCCATGGGATAAAGAATAAAAATACAATGATACAGGCGGAGGTGAGAAATATGGGAGTACCGGTGTTTACGGCAGAACATACGAAAGGTGTCTGCCAAATAATGTTTGAAATTTCAGATGAAATGACAAATTCAGACGGCCGTATGAGCATTGGCTCACTGGCACGTCAGATGCAGCGTATTACGGAAATCCATTTTGATCAGGAGGCAGGTCTTACCGGGGAGGAGTTACTTGCCAAAGGGATGAGCTGGGTGATTTCCTGGACAAACATTGAACTGGAACGTTTACCGACTAAGGGTGAAAAGGTAATCTTACGTATCTGGCCGGGAAAAAATAAAGTGAATCTGTATTCCAGAATTTATGCGATGTACACAGAAGCAGGAGAACCATTAATGGCGACATCTTCGCTGTTCCTGCTGATGGATCAGAATACCAGAACGGTGGCAGCACAGCCGGAAGAAATGAAGATCATGAATCCGGTCATTATTGCCGGGGAACCGAATCTGCCGAAGCTGCAGCAGAAGTTTCCAAAGGAATACAGAAACCAGCTGTTGCGAACGGTATCAACAGAGGAAATTGACTATAATGGCCATCTGAACAATTCCAGATATCTGGACTGGACAGAAGCACTGATGGATGAAGACTTCTATGCAGAGCACAAACCGAAAAATATTTGGGTACAGTATGCAAAGGAATTGCGGGAAGGGGAAAACGTAAAACTTCAGTATGTCTGGGAAGAAGATGTTATGTACCTGAGAGGTGTACATAACGGGGAAAATTCCTTTTTGGTGAAAATGATGTTTTAAAGTGTATAAAGATACAAAACAGAGAAAAGATTTGTATTTGAAAAACGAAAAACATATTTTGAAAGACAGATAAAAGAAAGAAAGGGTGAATTATGGAAACAAAAAAACTATCAAAAAGCTTAACGGATAACCGTTTTGGCGGCTGGGGCTGGAGTATGATCTTCTACACGATGATCCTTTACTTCTTTTACGCAGCGATTACAACAGATGGAATGAATCTGATTCCGTCTGCCTTTGCTGAGGCTCACGGATGGGATGCAAATACGTTGCTTTCTGTTGCTACACCAGCAGGTCTTGTCGGACTGGTTGGAGGATTTGTTTTTGGCCGTCTGGTTATTAAGACGAAACCGAAAAATATGTCAGCAGTGACATTGATCATTACAGGAGTGCTGTATGCACTGCTTGGAATGGTTCCATCGGTTGCGTTATATACCATTGATCTGATGCTGATCTGTTTCTTTGCGTCCGGCTTCGGTACCGCGGCATGCCCGGCTTTTATCGCAAACTGGTTTCCGCGTAAAAAAGGAATTGCACTTGGATGGGCCACCATGGGTGCACCGATCAGTTCCAGTGCGTTTGTTGCCGGATTTGCTGTATTGCTTGCAACAAAAGGAATCCGTACAGCATTTGTTATCTTTGGAGTATTGGCAGTTATCGTAGGAATTATCACATTTTTCTGGGCGAAAAATGAACCGGCAGATGTGAACTGTCTTCCGGACAATATGGAACTGGATGAGACAGTTTCCACGCAGGAGCTGGTACTGGATAACGAGAAATATTCTATTAAAAATATTTTGAAAAACAAAAACACCTGGTTGATCGTATTTGGTTATGGATTTTTATGGATGGTTCTGGTTGGAATCATTTCACAGTTTGTACCACGTATGATGTCCGTAGGATATACAAATGCAGAGGCACTGACCTTTATGTCAATTACTTCTATTATTGCAATCCCGGGAAGTTATCTCTGGGGATGGCTGGATTCCAAATTCGGAACAAAGAGCATTTCCATTGTATTTGCATTTTCCTATGTGGCTGCACTGGTATTGCTGATCACATCCTTTAACATTGTATGTGTATGGCTTGGATGTATTTTTGCCGGACTTGGAATCGGAGGACTTCTGAACCTTCTGGCTTCTATGATCATTTCCGTATTCGGAAGAGATGGGTTTATGTCGGCCAACAGTATCATTTACCCGCTGGCAAACGTTGTGCGTACACTGGCATTTATCCTGATGGCTATGCTGCTGAAAGTTTCCGGAGGAAGTTTTACACTGCCATATGTTGTATTTATTGTAATTGACATTATCGGAGCAGGACTGATCATGTTGATTCCATATAAGAAAGCATAAAGATACATAATAGAACAATATTGCAAAACACTTAATTTTTAATATACCTAAAGTCAGAGAAAAACCGTCGCGAATGTGGCGGTTTTTCTGCATTTTGAACGCAGGTTGCAAAGCGACTGCGTTCATGAGCAAGCAGCGAAAGCGGATTGCGAATGTCAGTTTTAATTCAAAAGAGAGAATAGAAAAATCTTTCTATACTAGTGTAGAAAAATGACAATTTTTTTCAACAGAATACTATGAGATACTGGCAGTTAAAACACTCTATACTAAAGGTATCAAAAAAAGAAAAAGGAGATTTGGTATGGAGGCAAAAAAACACAGTTGGCACGGTCCAAAACAGATTGGTATGATGATCTACACAGCAATCCTGTTCCTGATCGGAACAAGTATTATCGGAGGAAATAACAATACGGTATTCCCAATGTTTTCAGAAATCAGAGGATGGGATGTCAATGTAATCAACGTAGTATCCGGCTTAGCCTGTATCGCAAAGGCAATCGGTGTATTGGTTCTGGCAAGAGTTGTAAGAAAGACAGGGGCTAAGAATCTTACGACAGTGACATTGATTCTTTCTGCTTTGTTACTGATCGTATTTGGAACGACAAAGAGCTTACCGTTATTCCTGATTGTCATTTTGATTATCGGATTCCTGGGCGGCGGTTATGAGAAGAACGGTGGCATGACACTGACAGCAAGTTGGTGGCCGACAAAGAAAGGTATCGTACTTGGATTTACAACGATGGGTATTGTGGCAATGAACTTCCTGTATGTACCGATGATGCCGAAACTGCTTGGCAAGCTTGGTCTTGGCGGAGGAATGACAGTTATCGCAGTGATTCTGATTATTGTGGCAATTATTACCGCAATATGTGTAAAAAATAACCCGGAGGAAGCCGGAGAATATCCGGATGGAGACCCTACCTATGCAGTAAACGGAGCTGAGATCGCACAGATGATGAAAGAATACAAGAGTCCGTTTACAATTGGAAAAGTATTAAAAGATAAAAATACATGGTTTATCGGTCTTGGCTCAGCACTCGCATTTTTGGCTGTTATGAGTTATATTGCATCCGCAATTCCGGCAATGCTGGCCATTGGATACGCATATACACAGGCAGCTGCAATTTTCGCCGTTGGTGGAATCATGGGAATTGTCGGAAGTTTTATCTTTGGTATTATAGATCAGAAAATCGGAACAAAAAAAGCATTCGTAGCATATTTCGTATTTATTATTATCGGATTTGTGGCATTACTCGGTATGCCAAAAGGTTTGACATTCTGCTGGATTTCCGGTGTTGTTATTTTTGCTGCACAGGGTGCGTTATGTAATTTGCTGCCATCTTATGTAGCCAGCAAATATGGACGCTGGGATTATACGGCAGGTTACCAGGTAATTGGAACAATTTTTGAAATCGGAGCTGGTATCGGCGTTATGATGACAGGTTTCTTTGCCGGCAATATTATGGGTATGTATATCTTTGATATTGTAGTACTGGTGATCGGATTGATCTTTATGGCACTTTCCAGTGATAAATTTATCGGAAAACGATAGGAAACAGAAGAATGGAGGAAAAACGAATGATTGTTGAAAACAGGGGACAGCAGCAGAGTATCCGCTATGTAATAGATACAGACCGTTGCTGTGGATGTAAAAAATGTATCCGCCGTTGTATGGAAAATGTATGGCAGTGGGATGAAGAAAAAAAATATGCTTATCCGAAATATCCGGATGAATGTGTATTGTGTTATCAGTGTGAGATGGATTGTCTGAACAATGTCATTGATATTCAGGTTATTTCCGCTCTTCAGGTGGATCCGTTGGAATACAGTGCGGAACTGATGAAGAAGCAGGGCGAGTAGGAGGTAGAGATAATGGCAGATATCAAAGATTATGGTGAATTATATACTTCGGATATACTCGTTGTTGGCGGCGGTATGGCAGGCCTTGTAACGGCCATCCGTGCAAAGGAAAATGACCCGACACTTGATATCCTTGTAATTGATAAAGGTATTATCGGATGGAATGGACAGGCTACAAAAGCAGGAAACGGAATCCGTTCCACATCCAAACATCCGAATGGTGTAAAAAATGCACTGGAATATCTGGTGCATGCACATACCCCGTTCTTAAACGACCAGGAGTTCCTGAGAGATTATCTCGTATATCACAGAGATAACATTGATTATATGAAACATTGTGGTGTTATCACATCTTGTAATGAAGAGGGCGAAGCTACTCCGCTTCCGTTTATCCCGGATGCACTGGATATGGGCGGTGTTTCCATCAATGTATGTGCACAGTTGCGTCAGATGGCATTGAAATTAGGCATTCGTTTATTAAGCAGAGTGAATATTTTTGAACTTCTGACCAACAAAAAAGGAAAAGTTATCGGAGCCATCGGTTTTGATATGGATCATATGGAATGCAAGATCTTCCATGCAAAAGCAGTGGCAATGGCAACACAGGGATGTCACTTTAAGAAAATCGGTCTGGAATTTATGGGATATGGAACCGGTGTCGGTGCTATGTACCGTGTTGGCGCATTAATGCGAAACGTAGAATTTTCTACACAGGTAGACGTTGTATTTAAGAAAACAAATACACCGATTTATGGTGGATTTAACATGATCTGCAATAAAAATGGTGAGAACCTGACAGATAAATATATCGGTCATAAGGAGTGGGAAGTAACACCTGCACTGGTTGACGCCATGGTAAAAGAAGTAGCGGCTGGAAATGGTCCGCTGACAGTAGATCTGGCGCATCCGGATGAAGTCCGCATGATGATCGGCGGAACAGATATGGATGAGTCTACCCAGCGAATGTTCCGTGACAAAATGGCATGGGAACATCTGGTATTCAGTAAAACACAGGAAAATCTGGGTGTTATGGGCGAAGTAGTAGATACTACAATCAAGACAGTTATTCAGGTGGAACCGATCAAAGTAGATAAAGAAATAAAAACAGATGTAGAAGGACTTTGGGCACCTGGAAAAGTAACCACACAGGGAAATGCATATTTTGGCTGGACTCGAGGTGACGGACTTGGAAATGCTTCCACTACAGGTATGATGGCCGGTGACAGTATTGCACCATATGCGGCAAAAGCAGAGTGGGATGAACTGGATCTGGAGCAGGTGGCAGCTTTAAAAGAAAAAATTTACGCTCCATTACACAGAGAAGATACCCATCATTTCAAAGAGATTTACGATATGATCGAGACGTATATTTTCGATGTACATAAATGTATTCTGAAAGATGAGGCTGAGATTCGGAAAGTGTATGCTGATATCGAGAAGATGAAAGCAATCGTACCGCATCTGACTGCTGATGATCCGCATTCTCTGTCAAAATGTCTGGAAGCAGCAGATACGATCCTTTGTCTGGAAATGATCTTCCGTTCTGCGGAAATGAGAAAAGAAACCCGTGGTATCATGTATCCGCATTACCGCGCGGACTATCCTCAGACAGATAATCAGAACTGGCTGAAATGGATCAATATCCGTCAGGGAGCAGATGGTGAGATGGAATTATTTACCGAAGATATTCCGATGTGGAGATATCCGGTGCGTCCGCAGGGCTATATCATTCCGGAAGGACATACGGATGAATATGATGAAGCAGAATTTTATGCAAACTGTTAAGGGGAGGTTCGAAGAGTGAGTACAGTGAATATCAAGATCAACGGGTATGATTATACCATGAAAAAAGGAATCACCATTCTCGATGCTTCCTTTGAAACATTAAAAATGCAGCGTGAGTTTATGCAGCAGTCAATTCCGACACTTTACTATCTGAAAGGCGTGCAGGATGTGGATCAGTCCGGTGTCTGTATTGCAGAGGTGGATGGGGAGATTGTAAATGCATCTACCACCAGAATCAAAGAGGGCATGGAGATCCAGACAAGAACCCCGACTGTTATGGAAGCCAGAAAGAAAGCACTGGCAGCAATTCTGGAGCAGCACAACAAATCCTGTCTGTATTGTTTCCGTTCCACAAGCTGTGAACTGCAGGACTTATTGAAAGAATATGGATTTACCGATGAGCCGGATCTGCCAAAGACCAATCTGGAACAGCTGGATCTGAGTTCGAAAGTATTAATTCGTGATAATAATAAATGTATCAAATGCAAACGATGCATCAACGTGTGTGCAAAAATGCAGGCTGTATCTGCCATTGCATGTACCGGTGACGGTCTGGACGCAAAAATTGAACCGGCTTCTCCGGCCGGACTGGCAGCTGCAAGCTGTGTGAACTGTGGACAGTGTGTGGCAGTCTGCCCGGTTGGAGCACTGACAGAGAAGACACAGATGGATGAGGTAAAAGAAGCACTGAATGATCCGGAAAAATACGTGGTTGTTCAGGTGGCGCCGGCTGTCAGAGCGGCACTTGGCGAAGCTTTCGAATTCCCGATCGGTGTAGACGTAGAAGGCAGAATGGCTGAGGCACTTCGACGTCTTGGATTTGACAAAGTATTTGATACAAAATTTGGTGCGGATCTGACCATCATGGAGGAGTCCAATGAGCTGATCGAGCGTCTGAACAACGATGGAGAACTTCCGTTGATTACTTCCTGCTGTCCGGGCTGGATCAAATATGCAGAGCATTTTTATCCGGATATGCTGGAGAATATTTCTTCCTGTAAATCCCCGCATCAGATGCAGGGAGCAATTGTAAAAACATACCTTGCAAACCAGGAACACATTGCGAAAGAAAATATCGTTATGGTATCTGTAATGCCGTGTACCGCAAAGAAATTTGAGATTACCCGTGAGGATGAGTGCGGAGCTGGTGTTCCGGATGTAGATATTGTCATCACAACAAATGAACTGGCTCAGATGCTCAAAGATGCAGAAATCCAGTTGGAGGCTATGAATCCGAATTCTAAATTTGATCTTCCGCTTGGATTTGGTACCGGAGCGGCTGTTATCTTTGGTGTGACCGGTGGTGTTATGGAAGCTGCACTGAGAACTGCAGTGGAGAAACTGACAGGAAAAGATACTGTTTTAGAGTACACAGATGTGCGTGGCATGAATGGAATCAAAGAGGCATCCGTGGACGTAAATGGAACAACTGTAAAAGTAGCTGTTGTATCCGGCCTGGCAAATGCAAACCAGCTGCTGACAGCAATTAAAAACGGTACCGCAGATTATCAGTTTGTGGAAGTGATGGCCTGCCCGGGTGGCTGTGTAAACGGTGGTGGACAGCCACATCAGAACGCAGCAACCAGAGTACTGAATGATGTGCCGAAAATGCGTGGCGCTGCGTTATACCAGAATGATGCAGGTAGTGCCATCAGAAAATCACATGAGAATCCGGTAGTGAAAGAAGTTTATGAATCATTCTTGGGTGAACCGGGATCTGAAAAAGCGCATGAATTGCTGCATACAAGCTATCAGATGAGATAGCAGAGTCTTATTGTTGAACAGTAAGAGATAGAAATTACAAAAGAGAAATAGAACAGGATGCTGTTACTTTGTAGAAACGAAGTGATGGTATCCTGTTTTTTTGTCCGAAATAATAGTATAATACCAGAAGAAATACAAGAAGACGAGGACATATACGTTGGAAAAGAATGATTTCAGGACAGAATTGAATCCTTTTGAAATGCTGGAAGAACTGCTCTGGCAGGATCAGTTTGAATTGATTTTTCCAGAAAAATCAGATAATGAAAATTGTGGTGCACAGGAAAAAGGAGAAGCAGACAGAGCGGAAAATAAAAATGAAAGCATAATACAGAAAGATATATATACAGATAAGAACGGCGCAAAATCAGAACTCCGTCTTGTCTATCTGATGAACGACGCAGTGGAAAGTTTTTTGGTCTTTGTTAATGCCAGAATGACCGGGCACTATCAGCCGGATTATGAGGGCGAACTGGAAGCAGAATTAAGCAGGGAAGATACGGAGGACAGCTGTATTTATGTACTTGTAGTTCATCAGGGTGACAGTGTCGTGACAATTTTTTTTGAAAATTTAAAAGTGGAGATACACCTGTACCGTTACGGAGATCTTGCACATTTTTGGGTGAAGGGCTATGAATATCTGCGGCAGTTGGAGTACCGAATTGCGATTCTGCATACAAAATGTGAGTATCTGGGAGCGGATGCAGCCAGTGAGGAAGAGCGGAAGCTGTCAGAATTGGTACATTTTCCACCGTTGAATTATGCCTGTTATCCGGCAGTCCCAGCGAAATATATCGTGCCAATGGCGGATGTGTGGGAGCCGACGGAACAGGCCATTTCAATCATGGAAGAACTGTCATCGGAAGCCGGAGATTACAGCCTGCTTCGGTGGCTGGCATTTTATCGGAAGCATCATGGAAAAACAATGAGCAGATTACTTGCATGGATGCTCCACAAGGTTAGTCATGGAGTCGTGGTGGATCTGCTGATGGAAAAACTGATGCTGGCAAGCGAAGGTTACCCGGTGCGTACCTATAAAACAGAAAAGCTTAAATCAGAAGACTCCAAATTCAAGAAGGAAGAAATTGGAAAAAGAGAAGTATATGATACAAAAGCATCAGAGCAGAGAACGGTATCTGCAGTCGGAGGAATATCACAGCAGTTATATGAGAAAATTCTGATGCAGGCAGCACAGCGTAAAATGGAGCTGGAAGCTCAGGGAAAGCAGGTCACACTGGTGAGGGAAGAACCTTTCACAACAGCGCAGGATTCCGTGGAATATAACGTATATCTGATGATCTGGAAGAAAAAGTGGGGAAATCGAATCGTAGAAGTAGAACATATTTTTTGACAGACAATAAAAATCCGATCTAAAAAAATGTATAAAAATAATTAATATTTGTTCGTTGTTGGAAAAAGATTATCCATCATTAAATCATACTATCCCGATAGGAGTAAAAACGTTTTCACAATCTTGGTTTGAAAACTGGAAGAAATTTCTGTATAACTGTAGGAAAGAAAGGACAGGAACATGAATTTTAATACACAACTATTACACGGAAAATCGGTGGGAGCGTATTCCTTTGGAGCAACCTTACCATCCATCAGTCAGGTGAGTGCTTATACCTACGAGACATCAGAACAATTGGAAAAGGTCTGTCAGAACAGGGCAGCAGGTTTTGCCTATACCAGAATCGGAAATCCGACGGTGGCAGCGTTTGAACGGCGCATCTGTGAGATGGAAGGCGGCTTTTCAGCAACAGCTTGTGCATCGGGTTTAAGTGCAGTGGTATTTTCTTTATTAAATATTTTACAGAGTGGAGATGAGATCATTGCCAGCAGCGGAGTGTTTGGCGGAACGATCGACGTATTCCGGGATCTGCAGAATTTTGGTATTCAGGTGCATTACATCCCTTATCTGTCAGAAGAAAATATTACTCCGTTATTGAATGACAAGACGAGAGCCGTGTTTGGTGAAGTCATCAGCAATCCGGGACTGGATGTAATAGATGTGTCAGCGGTAGCCGCTTTTGTACATACGCATCAGGTTCCTTTGATTTTAGACAGCACGACAGCGACACCGTTGCTGATCCGGCCATTAAAACTGGGAGCGGATGTTGTGGTTCATTCCAGTTCAAAATACATCAACGGAAGCGGCAATTCCATCGGTGGTGTGATCGTGGATGGTGGAAAATTCCGATGGAATCCTCAGCGTTATCCGGTGCTGGCAGAGTACAAAAAGTTCGGTCCGGCAGCGTATACCGCACGGTTGAAAAATGATACGTTACGAAATTTTGGTTCCTGTATGGCTCCGATGAATGCTTATCTGAATACCGTAGGTCTGGAGACTATGGGACTTCGGGTACAGAAGGAATGTGAAAACGCATACGCGCTGGTAAAAGCGTTAGAACAGCTGCCAGATGTAACTGTTAATTATCCACTGCTTGAGACTTCTCCTTATCAGAAGCTGGCAACAGAGCAGCTTGGCGGTTATGGCGGTGCGATCTTAAGTCTTCGGGTTGGCAGCAAGGAACGGGCATATCGTCTGATGAATCATTTGAAATTTGCACATATTGCGACAAATATCGGAGATCTGCGGACGCTGGTTATTCATCCGGCTTCTACGATCTACATTCACAGTACCGAAGAAATGATGCATGCCGCAGGTGTATACGATGATCTGATCCGTGTCAGTGTCGGAATTGAAGACGCCAAAGATCTGATCGCAGATTTTACCGAAGCAATCGCACATGCGGATGAAGAAGCAGAGTAACAATCGATATAAGAAACGGATAATTTTACAAAAAACGATTGTGCAGAGAACTCTGAACAGATAGTATAGAAAATGACAAAAGAAAAACGGTTCGACTTGAATAAAAAGGAGAAATGTCATGGCAGTTGATTACGCAACCTTAAAAAAAGGCGGTTTTATGCGCCAGAAACAGAAAAATAATTTTTCCCTGAGAATCCGTGTCGTTGGCGGAACCCTGACGGCAAAACAGCTGGCAGTGGTTTCAGAAGTTGCAGAGACTTACGGAAAAGGATATGTACATCTCACCTCCCGTCAGGGAGTGGAGATTCCATTTATCAAATTAGAGCAGATTGACGAAGTAAAAGACGCACTGGCAAAAGGTGGCGTTGTTCCGGGTGTCTGCGGACCGCGTGTCCGTACCGTAACAGCCTGTCAGGGCGCTGCGGTCTGTCCGAGCGGATGTATCGATACCTACGCGCTGGCACAGGAGCTGGATGCGAGATATTTTGGTCACGATCTGCCGCATAAATTCAAATTCGGTGTCACCGGATGTCAGAACAACTGCTTAAAAGCAGAAGAAAACGATGTGGGAATCAAAGGTGCGATTCGCGTAAACTGGATTCCGGATGCATGTATTCAGTGTGGCGTCTGTGTGAAAGCCTGTCGTACTGAGGCAATTACGTTAGAGGACGGCAAGATTACGGTAGATGAATCCAAATGTAATTATTGTGGACGATGTACAAAATCATGTCCGACCAGTGCATACGAGGAGACACACGGATATATCGTATCTTTCGGTGGAACCTTCGGAAATCACGTCCATAAAGGAAATGTGATCATTCCGTTTATCGAAGATCATGACAAATTAATGAAAGTCTGTGACGCAGCCATCGATTTCTTCGCAGACCATGCAAATGCAGGGGAGCGTTTTAAATTCACCATTGACCGCGTCGGCGCAGACAAATTTGAACAGGCAATCAGGGAGGCATATGAAAATGAGTGAGATACAGTTTGATGATCAGGTAGATATCACAGATGTGGTATGCCCGGTAACATTTGTAAAAGCAAAAGTAGCATTAGAGGAACTGGACGACGGAGAAATTCTTGCAGTCCGCATGAATGACGGCGAGCCGGTGCAGAATGTGCCACGCAGCATCAAAGAGGAAGGACATCAGATCCTGAAATTGCTGGATAACGAAGATGGCACTTATACACTTTTTGTGAAAAAAGTGGAGGAGTAAGAAAATGGCAGAACGAATCAGTCAGGATAATTTTGATACAAAGATTTTGCAGGCAGAAGGTGTGGCCGTCGCAGATTTTTATTCCGACAGCTGTGTTCCGTGCAAACGGATTTCACCATTGCTTGCAGATCTGGAAGAAGCACACGACAATGTGTATGTGGGAAAAGTAAACATTGCTTATGACAGAGATCTGGCAGAAAAATATCAGGTGGCATCTACACCGACGCTTATCTTTTTCAAAAATGGAGCAGAAGTGAAACGGCTACACGGTGTAGTGAAAAAAGCAGAGTTGGAAGAAGCAGTTGCAGAAGCTGCTGAAAAATAGAAGCACATAAGCGGTAAAATTCAAGTCGAACGCACGTGAGACTTGGTGCGTGATTCTGGTCAG
>NZ_JRFU01000078.1 GCF_003122485.1 Eubacterium ramulus | reverse complement strand
CTACTCATCACTTGCAGAAGTGGGAGTCTCAACTCAGACTGAGATGAATTCGATAAATTATTTGAAGTTTGCTCCACACGCAATTTCAGGGTGATTTATTTTATTATCTTTGCTTTTTATGATTCGTTCACCAGTTTGCCGGTCATATGCTCAGGGCTCAACTCCAGACAAAGCACGCGCACCAGGGAATGTGTCAGTTCATGTTCCAGATAAGCGGCATCATCCGTAAATTTTCGACACAGATTTGTGCAAATATATTTTGTCTTCTCTGCCTCTTCCACAACGCTGATCTGCCCAAAAACCACTACACTGCGAATGTTCAACGCCCACTTGCCTTCTTTGCGATATCCCTGATCATAAACACAATAAGACGCTTTACTGCAAGCTTTCAATAATTGTATCATGGATTGCTGACCAATTACCAGTATATGTCAAATTTTTTATATCCAAAAACTATATCCACACAGACAAAAATGCGAATCCAACACTTACTAACATCGACCTTTCAGCATGATACGTTTTCAAAAATACTCTATCTATAATTGGTGTTGCCCATGCGATTAACCCTGTTATAATGCTCGCTACAGAATACAGCACTATTACACCATCCCGCAACAACAGAATACACAAAAATATGATGATGGTTCTGAAATAATAATATAGCATAGAATGTTTTCCATATCTATACTGGAAACTGTAAGTTGTAAAAATCAGCGGGTAAGTTGCATTTCACGATTTATTCAGAATAAATCAGACATTTTTCTCATAATCTAATTAATTGAATTACAGAATTAAAGATTTCTGGTCATGTTTTGACCAAATAGAAAAAATCCCGGAAGCAATGTACTTCCGGGATATAAACTCTTTTGAAAAATCTCTTCCGAGAAAATTATCTCTTTGAGAACTGCAATCCCTTTAAATAAAGGCTTTTACGCCATTTTGTGCGCTACCAGTGTGTTACTAAAAAACATTCTGCACTTACTATAGACCACTCCAAAACACGCACACTACGATACTGCCATAGCCTTTATTTGTCTTATCCGTTTTTCATATTCTGCTTCTATCTCTGCTTTGCGGATTGCTATATACTCTACAGACGAACAACCATGTTGTTTAAATTGTCCTACACTATTTTTATATGCTTTTGCTTCTACAATTTCAAAGTTTTCTAGCAACATGCGTCTGGCCTTACCCATGCGCAACTTTTTCAATCCACTTTCCCTTATCTGCCGGATACGGTTTGTTGAAAGTCCCTGTTTTGTCGCAACTGCTGCCAATGATTTCTCATCTATAAATATATCTCTTAAAACATCATTTTCCCTATCATTTGTGTATTGCTCTACAATGTCCCATAATTTGCTTTTGGCATATTGCTTGTATATCTTTTCTACGGCATCCGCTTCAATGTCAATATTAACCGGTATGTTGTCTTGTAACGTAAAATCATCATTTACAGTTAGCGGCGTATCAAGACTTATTACACTCTGCATATAGCGCTTTATTTCCTGAACTACAGTTACTGTAACATCTAATCTCTTTGCGATTTCTTCATCTGTCGGTTCTCTCTCTAATTCCTGTGTCAGATCTGCAACACATTTTCTATAACAACTAATTTTCTGTTTTGTATAGTTCGGTATCCTTATTATTGAACCGTTTTGCTCTAAATAGCGGCTTACACTCTGCCGTATCCAAAAACACAAATACGTTGTAAAAAGCACGTTTCGAGATGTTTCATAATGCTTTACAGCTTCTACCAATCCAAAATATGATTCCTGTAACAAATCT
Organism: Eubacterium ramulus; assembly: GCF_003122485.1. Classification (GTDB taxonomy): domain Bacteria; phylum Bacillota; class Clostridia; order Lachnospirales; family Lachnospiraceae; genus Eubacterium_I; species Eubacterium_I ramulus_A. Next base: position 5,589 of record NZ_JRFU01000078.1, on the reverse strand, counting down.
TCCCTATCATCATATACAGAATAAGGTTTTATGATCTTTTTGATTAACGGAAGATTTTTTTCATACAACATTTGCATATTATCCGTTACAGAATAACCGCTTTTAATTTGCTCAATAATCTGTTCATTTGTCATTGTCCTGCACCTACCTTTATACTATAATTGAGATAGATACAATACATTAAAGAGAAGTCAAACCGCTAAATACATGACTTCTCTTTTATTTTACCACAAAATAGCCTTTTTATATATTTTAAAATATTTTCAAAACAGGCAGCAGAACACCCCTTTTTTATTTTTGGCAGTTACCCGGATAGCTTAGTAGGGGGATATATGGTTATTTTATCTAACCCCCTCCCCCCTCTGGAAAAAAAATACAGAGGTATTTACCCCTGCATTTCTTCTTTTAACTCTCTCTTGTATTTATAATATGTATTTCTTGCAAGTCCGATTAATTTCATACAATCAACATCCGATAATGTACCGCCAAACTCTTGGCTATATTGCTGTATCTTCTTCTTTGCTTCTATAGATTTCTTTGTGACTAGCTTTGTTCCCGGCTTCTGTCCGATCTGTTTACCATTTAATCTTGCTGTTTCTATTCCCTCTTTAGTTCGTTGGTACAAGTCCTGCACTTCTTTCTCTGACTGTTCAAAAGCAAGTCTGATCTGTTCCTTTGCTAATGCCATAAGGTATTTATTCACACCCTCTAATATATAATCAGCATTCGTTCCTGTCATTGCAACAGTACCAGACAAAGCCTTTTTATACACCTCTGTATTTATATGCGGCTCTTTTAAAAACTCAAGTGTTATGTTTCGACAGAAAAGTTTTTCATACTCTATATAACCCTCTTCTGCACTACGGCTCATTCTTGATACAGAATCAAAAACAATAGTATCTGTTGGTTTAGCAATCTTTAATATTTTATCAAGTTCTTTTCTTCCTTGGAATTTTGTGCCTGTATAAACCTCACGCACAATAATAGCATCTGGATGTACTGCTAAAATATTTCTAACCTGTCTTTCAATATTTTGTTTCTTTGTGCTTATTCTGCAATATCCATATATGCTCATATCACTTTTTCCTCTCATTAGTATTTATTGTAACGTTCGTTAATTTTGATACTTGTATTTTACCTGTTATTATTGTTGTTGTCAATATCTTTTGATACTATATTATACACCGTCACTTTTAATACTCTATTATGATATGAGAAAAATAATTTGATATATCGTATTAAATCTGTTAGAATCCTGTACAGGAACAATCGTGTTACCGGGTGGCTGACCTCTGTTTTATTTTACATAGAATGGGGGTGGTGCTGATGAACAATAATCATTTTGATTTCAAAGACCTTATGGCTTTTGGCATGTTCATTTTTGCATTGCTGACATTCGTTTTTACGTTTATCAGATAATGTTTTTCTAGCATAGAAAAAACCACCCTCTTTAACTTTGGCGAGTTAGGGTGGCATTTTCTATGTTCATTCTTATTAACTGGTCAACCACTTGTGGCGATTGTTCTTTATTTACAATCTAAATGTATCACAACCTGCCGCAAATTTCAAGAACACCGTTACAAAATAACGTATCATTCTGTAACGTTATCATCTTTTGGCAATGCTTTCAGTTTTGGTAATTTTTCTATCTCTGATCTATCATGCAATTTCCCGTCTTTTCCTAATATCGGTAATTCTTCCGCTGCTAATACTTTGCGTTCTGGTTTCTCTGTCTCTGGTTTTAATTTAAACTCTGACGCATTAACATACCCGGAATTATTTGTTAAATCAAAAATACCGATTACTGCCGGAATCTTCTGTCTGAAAATCAACTGTTTCTTGGCAGCAGTAATTAAATCCTTACCCCTTAAAATAAAATCCTGCCATTCTGCATTGCGTGTTTTCTCATATGTGAGCAACGTCATTCTGGTAATTCCTAAAAATACCGCCCAACTTTCAATGTCTGGTATTAATTTATGCTCCCGGTCATCCTCTTTATTGCAATTTTGCACATATTCAAAATATTCATAGGTTGTTTGTTTAAACTGCTCCAATCCGTCCGGTGTCTCTGGATATTTCGCTCTATGCCCCTTTAAGGATGCAACTCCCATATCAAGTACAGCTTCCAGATCATTCTTGTCAATTTCCGTTACCTCAAAACGCCGTTTATATTGTTTCTTTGGCAGTAGTACATTATTATTACTCATTGTAACCTCTTTCTGCTCTATTTGAGCCATTATTATATAATTTACGTGTTTCTATACCCTTTTTTCGTGTAAAGCCATCTGCATCGAACTTAGTTCTTTATGCTCTTTTGCGATTGTAGTAATTATGTATTTTCTTATGACAAGAACCGCATAACGTACATATATCCGTCAAAACATTTTCGTTTCCTAAGTTTTTGTATGTGATATGATGCACCTGTACACTCTTGATTTCGTCTAAAGGCCTGCCACACATACAACACCCTTTGTCTATTGCTATGCGTTCTTGCTTTTTTGCTTTCCACTGCTCACTCCGCATATAATCCTTATACTCTTGTGTCTGCATTTCCTATCATCTCCCGGTGTAACCTGTCAAACTCTGCTAACTCCGCAATCACTAAAGCAATCATAAAATCATGGTTGTGATATTCCTCTATAAGCATGTCAGCATCATTTACAAGGCTATCCCAAAAAGTGTCATTGTCACAAATTTTATTGATATATTTTTTGTGAAATTTCCAGATTGTCTGATACATCTGAAAATACAAATCTTGCTCCAACTATTCACCTGCTCTCATAAAAACCGTTACAGTAAAAATGCACAGTTTAGTTTACTAAAGTGTTTCAAACCCGCATAAATACTGGATTTGTGCAATATATGTATTTAATATGGGACATTCTAAAGTTACACTATAGATACTTACAGATATTTTACATATAATGCACATTTCCTGCTTTTTCATCAAGTAAATGGTATCGGTTCTTGTCCGTTTACTTCCATAAAATCTGATTCTGCCGTATACCCCTTTACGATGTTTCTAACGGTCTTTCCCTCTACGGTTCCACTGGTCGCATAAAGTCCTTTACTCTTAATTTCGGATATAAAATTGCCCTTGCTTTCTGTACCATAGCCATTATCAGAACACCATGTGCTGTATACTTCATAGATTGACTTTATACTGCTGTTCTTCCCGGTTTTGGCAAGGCATTCTTTGATAAAGTTACCGATTTTGTCAGAATCTGTTCTGTATGTCTCTGTTGTCTGCTGTACTGCTGCCGGCGGTTTTAATCCCTCTTTGCGGTACATACGCAAACCATCAATACACCAGTTTAAAATACCGGATAACTCACTCTCCTGCCTTAATTTGTCCTTTAAATGCTTGTCCTGTTCTTCCGGTTCAAAATGACGATCAAACGAAATCACATTGATTCTGCCGGAAGTAAATACCGTATCATCTGTAATAGTAGGTAAATAATTCGTATTGATTACCAGTTTAAATTTAGGGATAAAACTAAACTCTCTTTGATGTAAATGCCTTGCGGTTATACTGTCACGTCCTAGCAGAGATTTGAGCAGTGCTGTATCAAACAACATTCGTTTTGGTGGCTCTGATGCATTACAGAACCTGCAACCAGCTAATCTTGCGATATCTCCGCTTGCCTGCCTGGAATCCATGTTTTGTTTTACTGCCAGGCTTTCCGGCTTCATTGTCAGTGCATAATCACCCAATAGATGTATCAGCGTTTCACAAAATGTGGACTTGCCATTTCTGGTTGTAGAACCATACAAGATAAAACACGTTTCTTCCTGTGTGTTTCCGGTTAATGATAAGCCTGCTATTTTCTGCAAATACTTTATTTTCTCTTTATCCCCTTGCATAATCTCATAAAGAAATTTTTCCCATTCCTTGCAACTGGCAGCAGGATCATAATTTGCGTTACAGATTTTAGACAGTAACATATCTGGTGAATGTTTTAAAAATTTTGGTGTATCCTCTGATAAGTCCACAGTTCCATTTTGCACATTTAACAGATAATCATTTGTATCTAAATCTTCGTTACTGAAATAATAAACGTCTCTGGAATCCTGCAACATATTATTCCGGCTTCTAAGGCTGCATAGTGAACTAACAGATTTTAAATAATCACTGTTCCCGGTACTGCTGCCATATGCAAGCAAAGCATCTGACAATACTTTTGCATCTGATCGGGCGCTTAATCCCTCTGTATCGTCAACCCAACGTTTGCCATCGTATGACATAAAGTCTTTTCTGGATGCATTATATCTATGCCTGTCTTTAAATATTTCAGCAAATAATGCTCCGAATCCCTTATCATTTGTTTCATAATTGCTCACAGCATTTAACATCTGCAATTTATCCGGCAAACTGGTAGGCTCTGCATTCTCCGACACGTTTTCTTGTAACGGTCTTGTCTGCTCCGTTTTCAGCAACTGCTCAAAGTCCTGTTTGCTATGGCCTGTCTGAAAATAATCTGTAATATCTGCCTTTGGTATGTCTGGCATCGGTGTAATAACCTTTGCTGTCTTTGCGATTCCTTGCAAATCTGCATAAATTCTATTTGCTACGCTTTGCCCCGGTATGTCATTATCTGCCAGAATATACACAACCGCATCTTTCAAAATACTTGCAAACTCACTTTGCCAGTCATTCACGCTACCAAATGTAAAACCCACAAATCCATGCTTTGTCAGTGTATCAACGTCCTTTTCGCCCTCTGGAACAAAGACAGGCTTTCCACACTGTATTGCTTTCTGAATGGCGTTCAAATCGCCATATATCGCCCTATAACTTTTTCTAGGTTTAGATCTTGGCAGACCATAAGAAAAACGCTCATTCTCCAATCTGCCGTATAATATTTTCTTGCCCTCTAAGCGGATTTTATGAAATGCATAACCACCGTTAATAAAAACGTATGGATATACTGCTTCTATTTTGCGCTTTTCTCTGCTCTCAATGTACATTTTCCACTTTTCAACATAAGAGATGTTATTATAAAATGTATTTTTTTTCTCTAATCCAGCAGCAGTTAATATATCTTCCAGTTTACAACCTGCGTGACAGTGAAATAACGTGCATTTATCCCCTTTGCTAATCGTCAAAGAAGCCTGTTTATCATTATGCGCCGGACATTTTGCCTGTACCTTGCCGTTATTATATCTGCTTACTACATTAAAATGCCGTACATTGTCATTGTAAATTTCTTCACTATTCATCAAGCACCCCCGACTCTAACTCACGTCTGATATCTTCCGCTTGTTGATCTAATTCATTCATTAAATTCTGGCAAGCCTGTTGTACGTTTTTATATTCTGTTTCGCATTTGAAATCTTCCACTTCTTTATATTTTTGCATCAACTCTGCCTGCTTCTTTAATAGTTCTTTTCTACGTTCTGGCGTTATGTAGTGCTTCTGATATTCTTCTGCTGCACCGGCATTATTGTATATATACGGTTCTGAAAGATATACAGACGGTCTATTATCAAATACAATAGACAAATCCTGTAAAACTTCTTCTCCGTCTGCATCTCCAATCTGTGGTGTTAGAATATAAATAGTACAAAATAAACATGACCATTTTCAAT
>NZ_JRFU01000077.1 GCF_003122485.1 Eubacterium ramulus | reverse complement strand
CCTTTCCGTTGCGGATCAACCACCAGCCGTTTTCATTCTTTGCTACTGTATTAGCATTAAAGTCTACTTTTCCGCTGCGGATCAGCCACCAGCCATTTTCGTTCTTTGCTACGGTATTGGCATTAAAGTCTACTTTTCCGTCTTTGTTGATGTACCACCAGCCATTGTGGTTTTTAGCAACAGTCACTTTCTTCTGTACCACACCATTTACCAGATTGTACCAGGTTCCATTTACTTTAGCCACATCTGTAACGTACTGACGTGTTCCATTCAGATAATATACATCTTCTCCATCAACCGTATAAATGCCTGTTCCATACGCCGTCAATGACGCAAATTCTTCTTCGGCCTTCTGAAGTGCCTCGTAATTGCTTACCTGTGCTTTCTGCGCATCTGTCAATGCATCATATGCTGCTCGTGCTTCTGCAATCGCACCTTTGCTCTCTAAAGTAATGTCAGTTCCGATTGCATCAATCTTGCTCTCGACGTCTTTTACTTTTGCTACATCTTCTTTCAGTTCTGCAAGTTTTTCTTCTGCTTTCTGAAGTGCTTCGTAATTACTTACCTGTGCTTTCTGCGCATCTGTCAATGCATCATATGCTGCCCGTGCTTCTGTAATTGCGTCTTCACTGGCTAAGGTAATATCTCCAAGTGCGTCAATCTGGCTCTCTACAGCTTTTACCTTTGCTGCATCTTCCTTCAGTTCCGCAAGTTTTTCTTCGGCTTTCTGAAGTGTCTCGTAATTGTTTACCTGCATCTTCTGTAAATCAGTCAACGCATTATACGCTGCTCGTGCTTCTGCAATCGCATCTTCGCTGGCTAAGGTAATATCTCCAAGTGCATCAATCTGTTTTTCGGTTGCGTCAACGTCAGTGTCTGTCGGACCTGCATAATATGCTTCCACATTGTCCAGATTCATCCACATGCTTCCGCTCATCTTTCCATATACACCAATGGTCATGGTTCCATCTGTTACTTTCACCGGAATACCAACTTTGACCCAGTCGTTTTCGGAAATCGGCATATCCTGTTTTGCGATAACATTACCCGCGCTGTCCTTGGCATAGAGATAGCTCTCATCTCCGTCAGCGTAATCACCTTTTATCATGGCAGTCACATAATAGGTTCCATTCTCCAATCCTGTTAAAGTCTGGTAAATATGTCCAAGGAATGCACTGCTGCTCCAGAAGCTGATACGTGTTTTTCCCGCATAAGGTGTTTTATTTTCCAGAAAAGCTCCTGTACCTTCAAGAGACCAGTTTGGAATTGATCTTTTATTTGACCATGCTGTTTCAAAATCTCCATTTGGAACCGTAATCTTCTCTTTTGACATCAGTACCGGCATGGTTGTCTCTTTATTCTCAGTAATTACAATATTGGATTTAACAGCGGTCAGACTACCGGAAGTAACAATTGCCTGATAAGTTCCCGGAACTACTCCGTTTAACGCAAGTTTTCCATTTTCATCTGTCTGTGCTGTATAAGTCAAAGTATCTGCTCGGTTGTCTGTTTTTCTCAGTAATACAGATGCATTGCTTACCGGTGTTCCATCTGTCAGGAAAACAAAGCCGCTCAGGTCACCGGACATACTCTTCATTTCCTGATTGGAAACGGAAGTTTCCTCCCCTTTTGTTACCTGTATTTCAACATCTGAAATTGTCTCATAAGTACCTTTTTCAAAACTCAGAGTATATGTACCCGCCGGAATCCTACGGAATTGATACTGTCCACTCGCATCGGTCTCAGTCTGTGCCACAACGGTATCGCCCTGTTTTAAGCTTACCGTTACACCTGCCAGTGCAGCATTACCGCTTGTAACGGTTCCTGCAATATTTCCGGACAGATTTTTTACGGAAAAATCAATGCCGCTGACACTTTGACCAGATACAACTTCTACGCTGCTGTTTGGTCCCTCAATCTCGGCTCCATCTAATTCAGCACTGATGGTATACTTACCCGGTTTTAAGGAATCAAAGCTATAGTCTGTTTTTTCTCCATCCAGCAGAATTGTTTTTGTATAAACATCCCCTGTCTCACTCTGTGCACGTAAAATCAGATTTTCACCGGTCAGATCAGAAGAAATTGTTCCGGAAACTTTTCCCATTTCCACTGCATCGGTAGATTTCACAAAGGTAACATCATCAATATTGCACCATGCATTTGCTTCTCCGTCTGCCTTGAAACCAACCGTTACTTTTCCGCCGGAAACAGTTACATTTTTCATTGTAACGTCTGTCCATTCTGACTGATTCTGTGGAATATCGATGTTCATGGATACATCACCGGATTCTGCATACATCTGCAGTTTCTGGAAGTTTCCACCATTTTTAATTTTGGCACTCATATCATAAGTTCCATCCGGCAGGGCAACATACTGATTACTCTGGATCGTCTGTGATACGCCACAGGAGAAATCTGTGCTGTCGCCCAGGCGCAGTGCATATTTTCCGGTTGTTGTGGTTCCATTGTTATTAATCGGGCTTTTTCCTTTTGTCACCTGATTCGTCCAGCCTGCCAACGCTGTACTGCCCACACGATCTGCATCAAAGCTGCCATTTTTTACATAGTTATTTTTATCTGCAACCGTCCATGTTCCAGTCTCTGCGTCCAGATTCCATGCACTCAGAGAATTGTAATATGGAGTTCCGTCTTCTGTAAAAGATAACGGGCACCACTGGTTATAACCAAGTCCGTTTCTGGCAAAATCTGCCCAACGGTCTCCACAGAATAATACGGTCTCCTGCTCGGTTCCTTTTACGGTGTAGAAAAATCCAGTCTGGGTTACATGGCAGAAGTCATCGCTGCAGCCCGGCATTATCTTCATATTTGTCTCTGGATTCTTTGCTTTTGCAGCCAGATAGGACTCATCTAAGCTATCAAGTACCATATAATATGCATGAGAAGCATTCCATCCATACAAATCTGATGCGCAGATATAATATTTGCCATTGTACTTGAACATGCAGTTTCCTTCACGCCCTGCTCCTTTGTATACCATATAAGAAGGTCCAAGTCCTACTTTACCATCTGCCTGTGTCTGAATCTCAGAGATAAAGATTTTGCCTCGTCCGGAACCATAGGAATATACCAGATAATCTTTTCCGGTATCTTCATCGGTAAATACGGTCTGATCACCGGTATTTGTTGTTCCGCCAGTATAGTCTCTCATATCAATACGCTGATTCCATTTAAACTGTCCAGTCGGACTGTCAGAAGTAAGTACCAGTACCTGTTTGCTGTAATTATCTGTCTGATTTTTATCCAGCTTATTATCCGGATCTGCACATTCATGCTGTACAAACAGTGCATACTTACCGGTATCTTCCATATATGCAACACCAAGACGTCCTACCCATTCCACATCCTGATTATCCATTTCTTCACGTTTTGTAATTTCTTCCGGAACTACCACGTCGCCCTCGTACTTCCAGTTCGTTAAATCCGTGGAGCTGTAACAGGTTACGCCTGCAAAATGGTTGTTCTTCTGTGCTTTACTGGAATCGTTATAGTATATCTCACTTTCGTCATACTTTACACCATACCAGTAATATTTCGTCACTCCATCAACTGTAAATTTAAAAATTCCACCACCCTGAGAATAAATTGGATTTCCGTCCGTATCGTGCCAGAATATATCATTTTCAATCTGGTTAGATACAGCTGTGGTATCTGCTGCTTTTGCAGAAACACCTGTAATTGGTGACATTGCCATTGCCGCTGCCAGCAGGCAGGCAAATGCTTTCATTGGAATCCCTTTTCTCTTCATTTTTCATATCCTCCTCTTTTTTCTTATAAGTTTTACTATCCTTCTTGCCCTTTAACTTCTTGCGCTCATTATAAACCACAATTTCTTTGTTTTCATTGTGTTTATTTGCTAATGTGTTTTAAAAAATTGCTCTTAGTATCTACATTTTGGTAGATGCCCGTAATACCAGATCAAACCCCGGGGAAATCTTCTCACCCGCATTCCCGGATTCCAGCCATCCGATCAGTTTTTCACATGCAAGCCGTCCAAGCTCCTGCTCATCAAAGGAAATCGCAGTAACCGGCGGTATGTAATTTTGCAGAAAAAAACTATCATAAAAAGACACTACTTTTATGTCTTTTGGAATCGACAAATGCATGCGGTTTAATTTCATCAGTACATGGCTGCAAATTTTATCATCCATGCACACAATACATTCCACACATTTTTCTGCAAGTTCTTCCACTGCGGCAAAGACATCTGCTTTCGTCGCGCAATTTAAATACACCAGATCCTGTGGTATTTTCTTGTAATAAATCTCATGTGCTCTCTCAAATCCGCGCAAACGTTTCTGTGTAACCGTATGCTGTTCGTTTCCACCAATCAATGCCATTCGGTTGATGCGCCGTCCCAACAGATAATCTGTCATCTGCGTACAGGCTTCCACCGTATCATCATCCACATACAGTGCTTCGTGTCCTTTCACTTCCCCGATAACCGCCAGCGGTACATGCTCACTTTCCAGATATTGGATCACCGGATCATTGGTCAGCGCCCGGGTTACGATCATTCCATCCACTTTATTTTCCTGAACCACCCGTTTGACTCTGGACAGATCGTTCGCCTCCAGCATGATCACAAGTACCTCATACAATTTGCTGGCAGCTGTTTCACAGATTCCCATCAGACACTGTTGGAAAAATGGTATTTCATTCAGTTCCTGATCTGCCGGAAGCAGAACTCCAAGGTTGGATGTCTTAAATGTCTCATCTGAAACATCTGTTTCTTTTTTCTGATATCCGATTCGTTTACAATAGGCAAGGATTTTCTTTTGCATCTCTTTCCCCACCCGGCCTTTTCCGGATAAAGCTCTCGATACGGTTGTCTTGGAACATCCTAAATCTTGCGCAATTTGCTCAATCGTTATTTTTGTATCCCCACTTGCTTTACTCATCTCCCATTTTTTCTGTTAATTTTGTATATATCTATATTACTTTGATATCATTTTATCGTCAATTTGCTTATTTCATAAAATCATTCCTCTGTTTTCTGTAAATTACACATATTTTCTGTTAGTTTGCGCAATTTTGCGCAACAGTTGTAAGACATTCATTCCATGGAAGCTGTTATCACACATTCTTGCAACTGTATGACTTACATGGTTGTACTGATTACAATTACAGAAAAAGAACTGCTTCTATGTATCATCGTCACATAAAAGCAGTTCTTTCTAAATTACTTAATCGCTTATTCTATTTTTCTTTCTTGTTCTTCGTACCAAACATGCCCCTTGCGCTTCACTCGTTTAGTCTTCATCCTGAGACCAGGCAAGTGCACAACGCACCGCACGATGCCATCCTTTTAACAGTTTTACACGCTCTGCTTCTTCCATGGTCGGCTCGAATGTCCGTCCCAGATTCCAGTTTTTGCGAATTTCTTCTTTACTGCTCCAATAGCCTACAGCCAGTCCTGCCAGATAAGCCGCGCCAAGTGCTGTTGTCTCAATACATTTCGGACGCTCTGCACGAATGCCTGTAATATCTGCCTGGAATTTCATCAGCATATTATTGGCACTGGCTCCGCCATCCACTTTGAGATGTGTCATTTTGACTCCGGCATCTTCTTCCATCGCTGCAATGACATCATAAGCCTGATAAGCAATGGACTCCAAGGTTGCACGGATAAAATGTTCTTTTTTGCATCCTCTGGTCACGCCTACGATCGTGCCTCTCGCATAAGAATCCCAGTACGGCGCACCCATTCCGGTAAAAGCAGGAACCACATAAACGCCTTTGCAGTCCGGTACTTCGTCTGCGTATTCCTCTGACTGGCGTGCAGTTTTGATCATACGCATTTCATCCCGCAGCCACTGGATCGCTGCGCCTGCCACAAATACGCTTCCTTCCAGCGCGTATTCCACTTCATCGCTGACACTGGCAGCCAACGTGGTCAGCAGACCATTTTTTGATGCGATCGGCTCTTTTCCGGTATTCATCAACAGGAAACATCCGGTTCCGTATGTAATTTTTCCTTCACCTTTTTCAAAACAGCTCTGTCCAAACAATGCTGCCTGCTGATCTCCCGCTGCTCCGCACACCGGAATCTCTCCGCCGGTCACTGCAGGATCGGTATGTCCATAAATATAACTGGATGGTTTTACCTCCGGAAGCATACTTCCCGGAATGTTAAATTTTGCCAGAATCTCCTTATCCCAGCAGCATTTATGAATATCATACAGCATCGTTCTGGATGCATTGGAATAATCCGTCACATGCACTGTGCCTCCGGTCAGATTCCAGATCAGCCAGGTATCCACGGTTCCAAATAACAGATCACCGGCTTCTGCCTGCACTCTGGCGCCTTCTACATTGTCCAGAATCCATGCGATCTTGCTTGCAGAAAAATAAGGATCTGCGATCAGTCCGGTTCTTTCCCGGATCAGTTCGTCAAATTTTTCCTCTTTCAAACGTTCGATCTGATCCGCAGTTCTGCGGCACTGCCACACAATCGCATTGTATACAGGGACACCGGTGTGTCGGTTCCATACGATGGTTGTCTCACGCTGATTCGTGATACCGATGCCTTCGATATCTTCCGGAGTTGTACCCGTAACCGCGATCGCTTCCGCCAATACAGATAACTGTGTGGACCAGATTTCCCGTGGATTCTGCTCCACCCAGCCCGGCTGCGGATAAATCTGTGTCAGTTCCTTCTGTGCCATACCACAGATATTTCCTTCATGATCAAATAAAATACAGCGGGAGCTTGTGGTTCCCTGATCCAATGACATAATATATTTTTTCCCCATGATTTTTTCTCCTCATAGTTCTCTTATTTATACATATTTTTCATATTCAAGAATGCTCCGGCATTCTTGTTGCGAGGTGCGCGTCATGCACTTGCATGACATACTTCAACTGCGCACCTCTGTAATCCTGCCGGAGGCTATATCAGATGGGGGATTGGCTCCCA
>NZ_JRFU01000076.1 GCF_003122485.1 Eubacterium ramulus | reverse complement strand
AACCGGTGCTGTAAGTGTCACTCCTTTTAATGCCATCAGGCATTCCCGGATTTTCCCTTTTGGAATATCCGATGCCGTTTTCACCGATACCACCGGCAGATTGCCGCCCATTACCGGAACCGTGGATGTCACGATTCTTCTTGGATCTGTCAGCTCTTTTCTGGCATAATCATCCCCGCGTTTGCAGGTATTTCCACTTACGGATATCACCTGCACGCCATCCATTTCCACTGTCAGATTACAGCCCAGCGGGCAGCCGATACAAATCAGTTCTTTTCGTTCCATTATGCTTCCCCCTGTTCGATTCGAATTGTTATTTTGGATAAATGCTCATATTCCTGCAGTTTTTTCTTCTGCAAAATCACCTGCTCCATTTCACCCGGTGACATAACTTTCTTTTTTAAACGCATGATACAGGTATCGTCAAAATAAACACAAAGCTCACAGTTTTTGTATACATTTCCGACCCGGAAGCGTACAATCTGTTTGTCCTGCATCCGATGCGGATGAACGGAAGACGGCACCGTATAGCGCACACCACCCTCCGGGCAAATATTGATTTCTGTTGCATCTTCCGCAAACTGCTGTGTCACATATTCTGCCGCGAACGTTCCTGCCGCCCCGGCTTCCTCTGACACATAATCCACCAGATCATGCACATGCAGGACATTTCCACATGCAAACACACCCGGAATATTTGTCTCAAGGCTCTCATTGACTACCGGTCCGGAAGTCACCGGACTTAATTCCACACCTAATTTTCCGGAAAGCTCATTTTCCGGAATCAGACCACAGGATAACAGTAAGGTATCACATTCGTAGGTTTCTTCTGTTCCCGGAATTGGTTTTAACTTCTCGTCCACCTGCGCGATGGTCACTGCCTCTACCCGGTCTTTTCCTTTGATATCCACCACGGTATGACTCAGTTTCAATGGGATATTATAATCATCCAGACACTGTACAATGTTTCGTTTCAAGCCGCCGGAATACGGCATCAGTTCTGCCACCACCTGCACTTTTGCACCTTCAAAGGTCATACGTCGTGCCATGATCAATCCGATGTCCCCGGAACCAAGAATAACCACTTTTTTGCCCGGCATCCGTCCCTCAATATTAACGTAACGCTGTGCTGTTCCGGCGGAATAAATGCCTGCCGGACGATAGCCCGGAATATTTAAGGCTCCCCGCGGGCGCTCTCTGCATCCCATGGCCAGAACGATGGCTTCTGCCTCTACCACAAACATCCCCTGCTCCCGGTTCATGCAGGTAATTTTTTTATCCGGACTGATATCCACCACCATGGTTGTCAGCAGATATGGGATCTGCATCTTTTCCACTTCCGCAATAAAACGTGCCGCATATTCCGGTCCGGTCAGTTCTTCCTTAAAGGTATGCAGTCCAAATCCATTGTGAATACACTGGTTTAAAATTCCGCCCAGCTGCTCATCACGCTCCAGTATTAAAATATCTTTCACACCGGCCTTTCGTGCCGCAACCGCTGCTGCCAGACCTGCAGGTCCGCCGCCGATAATCGCAATTTTCGTTTTCATGCTACAGATCCTCCTTATCATATCCGGTCAGGAATCCTGAATTTCTGCCTTTTTTCGTAATTTCACTGATGTCGCATCCAAGTTCCCTTGCAAGAATCTCCACGGTCTTCGGGGAACAAAATCCTGCCTGACATCTCCCCATTCCGGCGCGGGTTCTGCGTTTTACGCCATCCAGTGTTGTCGCTCCCAATGGGCGGTGGATTGCATCTAAAATCTCACCCTCTGTCACCATCTCACAACGGCAGATGACGTTTGCGTATGCCGGATTTTTCTGAATCATCGCATGGCGTTCTTCCACAGTCAGTTCTTCCATGCAGACCACACCTTTTCTGGTAGATACAAACTCCAAATTATCCTCTGCCGGAAGCAGTTTTTCAATCAATTCTGCCACATAAACGCCAATGGCTGGTGCACTGGAAAGTCCCGGAGATTCAATCCCGGCCACATCGATAAAGCCCGGCGCATCTGCCACTTCCTCAATGATAAAATCATTTTTCTCTGTATGCGCCCGCAAACCGGCAAAGGATGTGATAGTCTGACGTTTTGGCAGGTTCGGTGTACTAAGTAGCGCACGCTGCTGCAGATCTTCCAGACCTTCTGCTGTGGTTGCGATATTTTCCTTATCTGATTCGTCTACCGCGGTCGGTCCCAGCATCAGATTGCCATGTACAGTCGGCGTTACAAGCACACCTTTTCCATACTTTGTCGGAAGCTGGAAAATCGTATGGGATACAAAGTCTCCAACCTTTTTATCCAGCAGGCAATACTCGCCTTTTCGTGGGATGATCTGAATTTTATGTTCGCTGACCATGTTGTGGAAAACGTCCGCGTAAACTCCGGCGGCATTTACCACCAGTTTTGTCTCATACACATGATCCTGCGTATGAATCTCATAATATCCGTCCTTTTTCACAATTTTCTGTACTTCCTGATTTAACAAAAACTCTGCGCCGTTGGTACATGCATTTTCTGCCAGTGCGATTGTCAATCCAAACGGACATACAATGCCGCCTGCCGGTGCATACAGTGCTGCCACAACCTGTTCGGACACCTGCGATTCCATCTGCCGCACTTCGTCGCCGGAAATAATCTCGCATCCTTCTACACCATTTTTCTCTGCCTTTTCCAGAAGTAGCTCCAGCTTTGGTCTGTCCGCCTCACTAAAACAAAGTACCAGCGAACCGTTTCGTTTATAGGAAAAATCCAGTTCCTTTGAAAGTGCTTCCATCATCCGGCTTCCCTGTACGTTCATTTTCGCTTTTAGGGTTCCCGGTGTCGCATCAAATCCCGCATGCACGATACCGCTGTTTGCCTTGCTGGTACCTTCACAGATATCGCTGCAGCGCTCCAGTACCGCAATGTTTCGTTTCTTTCGCATCAGCTCCCGGGCAATGGCACTTCCGGTGACACCTGCCCCAATGATCATTACATCATACATAAAATCGCTCTCCTTTTCTCAGTTTCGCTTCCTTCAGATCCAACTCATCAAATATTTTTTCATTCATAAATACTTATTTATACACTTTTCAAAAATCTGCTTGAACCTGATGAAATTAAAAAGAGCCGAACAAAAATAAACCATCTTCATGGTCTCCTTTTTGCTCAGCTCATAATCTCATGCAAATCAATATGTTATTTTCTGGGTTCATTGTAACACTTATTGCCACCAGACTCAAGTTACTACTACAAATTTTGCAATATTTCCTTCAATTTATCAAAATCCACCGGTTTTGCAATATGGGCATTCATCCCCGCATCCAGACAGCGTTGCACATCTCAGCAGCAGATACCGCAAACGGAATCTCAACACAAAAACGACTGCCTTTTCCAAGCGTACTGTCTCCCCGGATATTTCCACCCATTGCATCTGTCAGGCTTTTTGTGATTGCCATGCCAAGCCCCGTACCCTGTATTTCCTTTGTTTGCTTCTTTATATAAATGAAAAATTGCCGAAACGGTATGATTTAATCCTTCCAAAGTCAGTTCCAGAGAAGACTGTTCTTCTGTATTCTGCTGCAACAGCTCCTTTTCACAGACCAGTTCCGTCAGGAAATCTCCCTCTTCCAGATTGAGTTCCGGACAACATTGCCGCACTTTTTTAATTTTCCATTTCTTGTCAGTTTGTTAATTATAAGTCTTTTTCATACGATAATTGCCAACTTCGTAAACGTAAGTCCGAGAGTCAGAAAATAATGAGAGCAGACGTCTTAGTCTGCGACATTCTTTTCTGACTCTCGGACCGGACACTCCCAATACATAAAAGCAAAAAAATTTGTACTTCTTCTTATAATTATGTATAATAATATAGATATTAAATTTGTGAAGGAGCGTTGTATGAACAAAAACAATCAGAAAAAAAACGCTGGTGCCCTGATCGGTGCCGCATTCCTTATGGCGACTTCCGCCATTGGTCCGGGATTTTTGACCCAGACCGGAAAATTCACGGACAGCCTACATGGAAGTTTCGGCTTTGTTATTTTAATTTCCATCGTACTGGCTGCCATTGTACAGTTAAACGTATGGCGTGTACTCTGCGTATCCGGTATGCGTGGACAAGACGTTGCAAACAAAGTGCTTCCAGGACTTGGCTATGTGGTAGCATTCCTGGTCGTAGCCGGTGGTCTTGTATTTAACATCGGTAACGTCGGCGGCGGAGCCCTTGGTTTTAACACCTTACTCGGCATTCCGACAACAGTTGGATATTTCCTTGCAGGTGCCATTGCAGTCGTTGTTTTCTTATCTAAGAATGCATTAAAAGCCATGGATACCCTGACAAAAGTACTTGGTGGACTTATGATCGCCGTTATTTTCGTTGTGATCCTTATTGTCCGCCCACCAGTTGGCTATGCCTTAAAAGAAACCGTTGCACCATCTGCAGCAATGAGCGACACTTTCCCTGCCATCCTGACACTGCTTGGCGGAACCGTTGGCGGATATATCACCTTTGCCGGTGCACATCGTCTGATCGATGCAGGTATCACGAAAAAAGAAAACCTTGGTGAAATTAAGAAAAGTTCTGTTATGGGACTTGGTATCGCAACCATCGTCCGTGTACTGTTATTCCTCGCCATCCTTGGCGTCGTTGTTGCTACTGCAACTTCCGGTGCACATACACTGGATCCGTCCAACCCTGCCGCTGATGCATTCAAGATCGGTGCGGGTCAGATCGGATACCGCTTCTTTGGACTGGTACTTCTGTGTGCTGCCATCACCTCTATCGTAGGCTGCGCGTACACTTCCGTATCTTTCCTGAAGACATTCAGTAAATTTATCGAAAAAAATGAAAAATGGTTTATCGTTGGATTCATCATCCTCAGCACCGTCGTTATGGCACTGATCGGTCAGCCTGCTACTCTGCTTGTTCTGGCAGGAGCTTTAAACGGACTGATCCTTCCAATTACCCTTGGTGTATGCCTGATAGCTTCCAAAAAGAAGACTATCATGGGTGAGGATTACCATCATCCGACCTGGCTGCTGATCCTTGGTATCGTTGTTGTTGTCATCTCCGCATACCTTGGCATCACATCCCTCGGAAACCTTGCAACACTTTTTGCATAATGGAGCATGATCAATTATGAAAGACACAAAAATTCTTACCGCCGGAGATTCCTCCCTGCTCATTCAGTTTGGGCAGGAGATTTCTCCGGAAATCAATGCACAGATCACTGCGTTTGTGCATCTGATGAGAGAACAGCATGTGGAAGGTGTCACAGATGTGATTCCTGCATTCTCAAGCCTTCTCATCAACTATGATCCGCGCGTTATCGACTACCGCAAATTAAAACGCCGTCTGGAAAAATTATTAAAACTGGAAGTCAGCAAAAAAGCATCTTCTTCCCGTATTTTTGAAATTCCG
Organism: Eubacterium ramulus; assembly: GCF_003122485.1. Lineage (GTDB taxonomy): Bacteria > Bacillota > Clostridia > Lachnospirales > Lachnospiraceae > Eubacterium_I > Eubacterium_I ramulus_A. Next base: position 36,288 of record NZ_JRFU01000076.1, on the reverse strand, counting down.
GTGTGCTACGGCGGCGAATACGGCCCGGATCTGGAAAACATTGCAAAACACGCAAACCTTACCCCGCAGGAAGTCATTGATATTCACTCTTCCAGTGACTATCTGATCTACATGCTTGGATTTTTGCCGGGATTTTCTTATCTTGGCGGCCTGGATGAACGCATCCACACTCCGCGTCTGGCAAATCCGCGTATCAAAATCCCAGCCGGAAGCGTCGGCATCGGCGGTTCCCAGACCGGTATCTATCCGTTAGATTCACCGGGAGGATGGCAGTTACTGGGACTGACTCCGGTAAAAACGTATGATCCGAACCGTGAAGTTCCGATTCTTTTTGAAGCCGGCGATTACATTCGTTTTGTCCCGGTCAGCGAATCTGATTTTACAGCAATCAAAGATGAAGTGGAAAAAGGTACTTATACCTGCACGATTCATCAAAAGGAGGTGTAACCCATGGGCGTTCGTGTATTAAAAGGCGGCATGCTCACAACTGTACAGGATCTTGGAAGAACCGGCTATCAGAGCCAGGGCTTCGGTGTGTCCGGTGTCATGGATGTGCGCTCCTTTAAAATTGCAAACCTGCTTTTAGACAATCCGGAAAACGAAGCAGTCCTTGAATTTACCCTGATGGGACCGACACTGGAATTTACTTCCGAAACCATTATTGCCATCACCGGCGGCGATTTCCAGCCACAGGTAAACGGCAAACCCATCAAAAACTATACCGCAGTCTATATGCACCGTGGTGATATCTTATCCTTCCGCGGCGCCAGAACCGGCAGCCGTGGCTACATCGCTTTTTCCAGTTATCTGGACATTCCGGTGGTTATGGGAAGCCGTTCTACCAACATCAAATGCTCCATTGGCGGATACAAAGGACGCCGTCTGATGGATGGGGATTATGTTGGTTTCCGTATCAAACGCAGATATTTACCATATTACTTATCCCGTACTCTGGATCTGGATGAATTTGATCAGGATGAAGTGACCTTGCGTGTCATTATGGGACCACAGGATAAAGCATTTACCGCAGCAGGCAGAAAGACATTTCTGGAATCCGAATATACCGTAACCAGTGAATTTGACCGTATGGGATGCCGTCTGGAAGGACCGTTCATCGCATACAAGACCACTTCCGATATCATTTCAGACGGAATTGCCTTCGGATCTGTTCAGGTGCCAAGCCACGGAAAACCGATCATTCTGCTTTCCGACCGTCAAACCACCGGCGGATATGCAAAAATTGCCACTGTCATTTCCGTGGACATTCCGAAACTGGTTCAGCGAAAAACAGACCACAAGGTACGTTTTCAGGCAGTTACCGTAGAAGAAGCCCAGCAGCTCATGCAGGATGAACTTCATGAACTGCAGGAATTCCGCAAACAAATTTATCAGCCGTGTAAAGAAGTTCTGGACTGCAGACTTGTGGCAAAACGTTTATCAAAACTGTTTCAGGACTAGCTACTGAACTATTACAGGATTCTGTAGCAACAGATTGAAAATACATTCACAGGATCTTCCTATAGAATCCTTTTTATTGAACATCAAAGGAGTAACAAACTATCATGGATTTACAACAGATTGAAAAACTTGTACAGATTATCGAAAATTCCTCCATGCTGGAGTTTTCCATTCAGGAAGGCGATACAAAGATCAAAATGAGCCGCCGCGGAACCATGGGTGTTCCGGGAGAAGCAGCAGTCACCGTTGCACAGACTGCTCCTGCTGCCCCGATTGAAGAAGAAGCTGAGGACGAAACCTACATCACCTCCCCGATCGTCGGCACCTTCTATTCCGCTCCGTCTCCGGAAGCAAAAGCCTTCGTAAAAGTCGGTGACAGAGTCAAAGCCGGACAGACCGTATGCATTCTGGAAGCAATGAAACTGATGAATGAGATTGAAAGTGATTTTGACTGTGAAATCGAAGCCGTTCTGGCCAGCAATGAGCAGAAGATCGAATATGGCCAGCCACTGTTTAAGGTAAAAAAACTGGATGACTAAGGAGGCCTGCTGATGTTTCACAAAATATTAATCGCAAATCGTGGAGAAATCGCGGTCCGCATTATCCGCGCCTGCCGCAACATGGGCATCCGCAGCGTCGCCGTTTACTCCAAAGAAGATAAAAACAGTCTTCACGTACAGCTGGCAGATCAGCGTGTCTGCATCGGAGAAGGCCCTGCCCGCAACAATTACCTGAATATGGAGCGCATCATCACAGCTGCCCGCAATGTCGGCGCTGATGCCATTCATCCGGGCTTCGGATTTTTATCCGAAAATGCAGATTTTGTCCGTCTCTGTGACGAGTATGGTATCACCTTTATCGGACCGACTGCCGATGTCATCAACAGCATGGGAAACAAATCCCACGCCCGCAAAACAATGATGGATGCCAACGTTCCTGTCGTTCCAGGCACAAAAGAGCCTGTCTACGATGCAGAAACTGGTGAAAAATTTGCCGATGAGATCGGTTACCCGGTTATGATCAAGGCTTCCTCCGGCGGCGGTGGAAAAGGTATGCGTGTGGCAAAATCCAAAGATGAATTCGAATTTAATTTCAATATGGCACAGCGTGAATCAGCCAATTCCTTTGGCGATGACACCATGTATATTGAAAAATTCATTGAAAATCCACGCCACGTAGAGATTCAGATCATGGCAGATAACTTCGGAAATGTGGTTGCTCTTGGCGAGCGTGACTGCTCCGTACAGCGAAATCACCAAAAGCTGATTGAGGAGTCCCCGTCTCCTGCCATCACGGAAAAAATGCGTGCTTCTATGAATCATGACGCGATTCTTGCAGCAAAAGCTGTAAATTATACAAACGCCGGAACCGTTGAATTTATCGTAGATCCAAAAGGCACTTACTATTTCATGGAAATGAATACCCGTATTCAGGTAGAGCACGGTGTCACAGAAATGGTCACCGGCACAGACCTCATTATTGAGCAGATTCGCGTGGCTATGGGTGAGCCGTTAAGTTTTACCCAGAAGGATGTCACTCCGCGTGGTCATGCCATTGAGTGTCGTATCAATGCGGAAATCCCTGAGAAAAACTTTATGCCAAGTCCGGGTGTGGTCAAACATCTGCATCTGCCATCTGGAAACGGCGTCCGCGTAGATACTGCCCTTTACACTGGCTACCGAATTCCATCCGAATACGATTCCATGATTGCAAAAGTCATTGTTCATGCACCGAATCGTGATGCAGCATTGCAGAAAATGCGCTCCGCGCTGGACGAAATGGTAATCATGGGTGTGGAAACCAACCTTGATTTTCAGTATCGTATTTTGAAAAATCCAGAGTTCTGCGAAGGAAAAGCCGATACCGGCTTTATTGAACGGATTTTACGTCTGGACTAATAAATTTTCAAATCAGAAAGAGAGGTCTTTACCATGTATCAGGTAGACTTAAACAGTGACCTTGGCGAAAGTTTCGGCCGCTATACCATCGGAATGGATGAAAAAATCATTCCTCTTATTTCTTCTGCAAACATTGCCTGCGGTTATCATGCATCCGATCCTGTCGTAATACTGGAATCCATTGCCCGCACCAAAGAGGCAGGCATCAAGATTGGTGCACATCCGGGACTTCCGGATCTCATGGGATTTGGACGCAGAAATATGGCAATCTCCCCGGCAGAAGCAAAAGCTTACACCCTGTATCAGATCAGTGCCCTTGGCGGCATGTGTCAGGCAAACGGAATGCGCCTGCAGCACGTCAAACCACATGGAGCCTTATACAACATGGCAGCCAAGGATTATGAGCTGTCTATGGCCATCTGTGAGGCGATCCGCGACTATGATCCTGAGATCATTGTCATGGGATTATCCGGAAGTGAAATGATCCGCGCTGCCAAAGACTGTGGATTAAAAGCGGCCAGCGAAGTATTTGCAGACCGTGGCTATGAAGAAGATGGCACACTGGTCAACCGCCGTAAGGAAGGCGCGCTGATCAAAGATGAGGATGAGGCAATTGCCCGCGTCATTCGTATGGTAAAAGAAGGCGTTGTTACTGCTGTGACCGGAAAGGATATTCCGATTCAGACAGATTCCGTGTGCGTACACGGAGATGGTGAAAAAGCACTGCTTTTCGTAGAAAAAATCCGTAAGGCACTTACCGAAAATGATATTAAAATCCGTCCATTAGCCGAAATTGTGAAATAACGTTTGTTTTATGAGGAAGGAGAGTCCGAAAATAATACAAGCAGACGTCTTAGTCTGCGGTATTCTTTTCGGACTTTCACTCCTGCTTATATCGTAAATACACAGATTTACATTTAGATATTTTCTCAGTTTAAATAGCCCGGAGAACCAGAAAATAATACAAGCTGCCTTCTCAGGCTGCGGTATTCTTTTCTGGTTCTCCGGGCTTCAATAACCAAAATTATAAATTACAGGCACTCTGCCGAATTACATCATTCCCATTCCTGGTGCACCGCCTGCTGGCATTGCCGGAGCCGGCTCTTTGATATCTGCTACAACAGACTCTGTTGTTAATAAGGTAGAAGCAACGCTTGTTGCGTTCTGTAATGCACTTCTTGTTACTTTTACAGGATCAAGGATTCCTGCATCTACCATGTTTACATACTCTTCTTTTGCTGCATCAAATCCGACACCCGGCTCGCTCTCACGAACTTTGTTGATGATGACAGCGCCTTCAAGACCTGCATTTGCGGAAATGTAGAATAACGGAGCTTCCAGAGCTTTCAGGATTACTTTTGCTCCTGTCTTCTCATCACCTTCCAGTGTCTCAGCAAGTTTTGCAACCTCTTTTGTTGCATGGATGTATGCAGATCCGCCACCTGCAATGATTCCTTCCTCTACTGCTGCTTTTGTAGCTGCCAGAGCGTCTTCCATACGCAGTTTGCTTTCTTTCATCTCTGCTTCTGTAGCTGCACCTACACGGATCACTGCTACGCCGCCTGCCATCTTCGCAAGTCTCTCCTGCAGTTTCTCACGGTCGAAATCAGATGTAGTTGTCTCAATCTCTGCACGGATCTGAGCAACTCTTGCTTTAATTGCCTCAGAATCACCCTCACCGTCAACGATGATTGTGTTCTCTTTCTGAACTTTAACAGATTTTGCCTGACCAAGCTGATCTAATGTTACATCTTTTAATTCCAGACCAAGTTCGGAAGAAATTACAGTACCACCTGTCAGGATTGCGATATCCTGCAGCATTGCTTTTCTTCTGTCACCATATCCCGGTGCTTTTACGCCGACAACAGTGATTGTTCCACGTAATTTGTTTACGATCAGGTTTGTTAATGCATCACCCTCGATATCCTCAGCGATGATTAATAATTTTTTACCTGTCTGTAAGATCTGCTCTAACAGTGGTAAAATCTCCTGAATGTTTGTAATCTTCTTATCTGTGATCAAGATGTATGGCTCATCCAGGTTTGCTTCCATTTTATCCATATCAGTTGCCATGTATGCAGAAATATATCCACGGTCAAACTGCATACCTTCTACTAAGTCTAACTCTGTCTGCATTGTCTTGGACTCTTCGATTGTGATAACACCGTCTGCGGAAACTTTCTCCATAGCATCTGCTACCATATTTCCTACTGTCTCGTCGCCAGCGGAGATTGCTGCAACTTTCGCGATATGGTTCTTTCCGTCAACTTTCTGGCTCATAGCTGCGATTGCTTTTACAGCAGCCTCAGTTGCTTTCTTCATACCTCTTCTCATAACGATTGGGTTTGCACCTGCTTCCAGGTTTTTCATTCCCTCTTTGATCATTGCCTGAGCGAGAACGGTAGCGGTTGTTGTACCATCACCAGCTACATCATTTGTCTTTGTAGCTGCTTCTTTTACAAGCTGTGCACCCATGTTCTCGAATGCATCCTCAAGCTCAATATCTTTTGCGATTGTAACACCGTCATTTGTGATCAGTGGAGCACCAAAAGATTTATCCAGAACTACGTTTCTTCCTTTCGGTCCTAATGTAACACGAACGGTATCTGCTAATTTATCTACACCAGCTTCCAGAGCTTTTCTTGCCTCTGATCCATATTTTAATTCTTTTGCCATGATAATTTTCCTCCTTCAATTTTATTACTCTACTACAGCAAGGATGTCATTCTGTCTTACGATGATGTACTCCTCACCCTCTAATTTTACTTCGTTACCTGCATATTTAGAATAAATAACTTTATCACCCGGTTTTACCTGCATGGTTACTTCTTTGCCATCTACCATTCCGCCAGGTCCTACAGCGATTACTTCTGCTTCCTGTGGTTTCTCCTGTGCACTTGTTGTAAGGATCAGACCGGATTTTGTGGTCTCTTCTGCCTCTACCTGTTTTAATACAACTCTGTCACCTAATGGTACTAATTTCATGATGTGATTCCTCCTTATTCTATATATAAGTTCTATGCTTTCTTTTGTTTTATTAGCACTCATTTCTTCTGAGTGCTAACCGATAGTCATATAATAGTTTTTTTGCACCTGAATCGCAACTAAATAATTTCATATATATATGTGTATTTTTTCCACTTTTCTCATATATACTCTTTTTTTCTTACTTTTTCTCACTTTTTCATTTTTTAAATCAATGCAAAATGCTTCAGTGCATGATAAATACCGTCTTCATGCAACCCCCTGGTTACATAATCCGCATGCTCTTTGGCCACATCCGTTCCGTCCCCCATCGCAACTCCCACACCGGCAAACTCCAGCATGTCTACATCATTGGCACTGTCACCGAATGCATAGGTATCCTTTACATCAATTCCCAGTTTTTCGCATACAAAAGCAATTCCGCTCGCTTTGCTGTATCCTTTTGGTACTACTTCCATGGCCACATCCCCGTGAACCATAAAATCATAATCATCCTTTAATAATTCGATCACCGCCGGATAATCCCGATCATGGATTAAAACAGAAAACTTACTTGCTTCCCACTGTTCCTCATGCCCTTGAATCGGCAGCATACAGTCTTTCATAACCTCCAGCAGATATCTTCCGTATGCATCTCTGCTGATCTTGTCTGCATCCATGTACAGCATATGGCGGCCTTCCATAACCATGGCAATATCATAATCATAAAATATCTGTACTGCCTTTTTCAATAATTCCCGGTCAATCTCTTTGTACAGCATTTCTTTTCCTTTATATTCTATAAAGGTGCCACAACCGCAGACAATGCCGTCAAATCCCATACCGAGCAACTCTTCACTGTTGATAAACACGCGTGTCCTTCCACTGCAGAGGAAGGTCTGATGTCCGTTCTCCTGAAGCTGATGAATTGCTTCTTTTGTGCTCTGTGGAATGTTATTGTCCCTGTCCCATAAAGTCCCGTCAATATCAAAAAAAATCGCTGCCATATATGTATGTGTTCCTTTCTTCTTACCTCATTTTTCCTGTTTTCTGATTATAACGGTTTTTACATACAAATGCAAATATTCAGGGTAAGGCATAAAGCACTTTTTCCAGATGAAAAATCGTTCCTTTATTTTGAAGATTTTCTTAATATTCTTTGAATTCGCAGTTTCGCCACATCGTACATGCTATAATAAGTAGAAACAGGTAAAATCGACAACACATGAGACTTGATACATGATTCTGGTCAACGTAGTCTATTACATTCTTCTCAGAATCATTGCATTTTCTCACCGACATTAAGAGGAGGTTACATTATGGCATATCCACATAAACGGCACCGTTTTCAAAAATTTATTGTTTTTCTGTTTGCTATCGTGATTATTTTACTGGTTAGCTATTTTGTTGCCTTGCCAAAAATAAAAACAAAAGCCGCCGGTGTTGTAGCTGAAAAACTTCTGGAGTCACAAATCACATCCGATACATCTGCCATTGCAGGCGTCAATGCCCAGGAAATCCTTGATGCCATGAACGATACAGACCGTGCAACCGTAGATCAGATCATTACGAATCATATGTCCGCAGATACAATGAAAGAAGCTTCTTCCTACATCACCAGCGGCGATACTGCCGGATTGAAGCAGTTTGCAAAAGATACGCTGACTGCGTCTGAGCTGGAACAGATCAAAGAGCTTTATAATAAGTATAAAGGACAGGTTTCGATGAAGTAAAGCGTAACACTATATTAAAAAGGAGCCAAAAAACTTACCTTGTTAGCTAACAATCGCTGCCAAGGTAAGTTTTCTCCGCTCCCTTATCTACAACATAATAGCTTACTGAAAACAGTACTGCAATATTTCTTGCGTAACTTGAAAACGCTTATGCCATAGCAAATTTATCATAATAAACAAGTACTTCTCATTCCGATAAATTTAGTTTTTTATTTTTTCACTCTTTTTACTTTATTCAACAACTCCTGATTAGCATTCTTTACAAATCCACAATTATCCCTATAAAAAATCCAATTAACAAGTCAAAGTGACAAGATGTCACCCAAAAGTGGTAGCTAAAAATATCAATGTGCCATATAATACAATAGAGGATTGTGTTTTGGCAGAGTCCTATGTAAAATAATCGGACAAGGATGAGAAGAAAAAGGAGATTCTTATGGGAACAAATGAAAAAAATATGACCACTGGATCACCTGGAAAACTGATCATTACTTTTGCTATACCACTGATGCTTGGAAATATCTTTCAGCAGTTTTATACGATGGCAGATACCATGATCGTCGGACAGGTGGTAGGGGTTGAAGCACTGGCGGCAGTAGGCGCCGGAGACTGGCTGGTATGGTTGGTGTTCGGTATCATGACAGGTATCACACAGGGTTTTTCTATTCTGGTAGCTCAGTTTTATGGAGCAAGGGAAAAAGAAAATCTGAAATGCGCGGTGGCGAAAAGCTATATCATGACAGCACTGCTTTCTGTGATTGTACTTGCGGTAAGTGAAGGGGCAGTTTATCATGTTCTTTTGTTTTTACAGACACCGGATAATGTCATTGACCTGACAATGCTATATCTTCGGCTGATCTTTGCCGGAATTCCGATCATAGCAGCTTATAATATATTTGCAGCGATTCTTCGAGCACTGGGTAACAGCAAATCTCCACTGATAGCAATGACCGTAGCAGCGTTGATCAATGTGGGACTGGACCTGTTATTTGTGGCAGTTTTTGGCTGGGGTGTAGCCGGAGCAGCAGTGGCGACAGTCATCGCACAGGGATTTTCAGCCCTGTACTGTCTGATGGTGTTACGGAAAATTCCGGATATCCGACTGGAAAAACAGGACTTCTACAGACAGCCGGCAATGAGTCTGCGGCTTTTGAAAGTGGCGACTCCTCTTGCGATCCAGAATGTGATCATCTCTGTAGGGGGGCTTACAGTACAGTATGTAGTCAATGGATTTGGATTCCTGTTTGTGGCTGGATTTACAGCATCAAACAAATTATATGGAGTTTTAGAGATGGCTGCCGTTTCATACGGATATGCAATTACAACCTATGTAGGCCAGAATCTTGGTGCAAAGAAATATCAGAGAATCCGGAAAGGCGTGCATAGCGGAACTTATATGGCATTGCTTACTTCTGTTGTGATCTCAGGTGTGATGGTGTTATTCGGACGCAATATATTGTCACTGTTTGTATCCGGCGAACCGGAACAGATCCGACAGGTGTTAGACATTGCATATAAATACTTGTTTATTATGGCAATTTTTCTATGGGTACTGTATCTGCTGTATGTATATCGTTCGGCGATTCAGGGTCTGGGTAATACCCTGATTCCCCTCGCCAGTGGCATTGCAGAATTTGTGATGCGTGTCAGTGTTGCATTATTGTTACCAAAACTGATCGGTGAAGACGGAATTTTTTATGCGGAAATTTGTGCCTGGACCAGCGCAGCTGTTTTATTGTTTATAAGTTATATGATTATTATACGAAAATACAAAGAATAAGGTTTAGAGGAATAAGGTTTTAATATGATATAAAGAGGGATTGTTCATCAATGATAACAAATCAAGAACAATCCCCTTTATTAAGTGTACCTATATTCTATTTTCCTTCGCCACTAAGTATGATTCTAATATTTTTTCTTTTTTGCCAGTATAGGGATAAAAGGAATTCATTCGTTTAATAAAACTATTGTACCGAAAGATAAGAATATCCCATCAGGCTCTCATCTACTTCTCTGGCTGCTTCGCGTCCCTCACGGATTGCCCATACAACCAGTGACTGTCCTCTGTGCATATCGCCTGCGGTAAAGACTTTTTTCACATTCGTCTTGTAACGGCCTTCTTCGGTTTCTACGTTTGTTCTCGCGTTTAATTTCACTCCAAAGGCATCTGCCACATATTTCTCTGTACCGAGAAATCCTGCTGCGATAAGTACCAGATCTGCATCCAGTTTCTGCTCACTGCCTTCCACCGGAACCATGTTCATGCGACCGGTTTTCTCATCTTTTTTCGCCTCCAGTTTTACAGTGATCAGACCTGTCAGATTGCCGTTTTTATCTTTCAGAAACTCTTTTACCGTTGTCTGATAGATTCGCGGATCATGTCCGAATACGGCAATGGCTTCTTCCTGACCGTAATCTGTCTTGCAGATTTTTGGCCATTCCGGCCACGGATTGTTCGCAGCACGCTGATCCGGAGCTTTCGGCATCATCTCAAGCTGTGTTACGGATACTGCTCCATGACGGATGCTTGTTCCCACACAGTCATTTCCGGTGTCACCACCACCGATGATCACAACTTTTTTGCCCTTTGCAGAGACAAATTTTTTATCTTTCAGATCAGAATCGAGCAAACTCTTTGTGGTCTGTGACAGGAAATCCACTGCAAAATAAATACCTTTTGCATCTCTGCCCGGTGCATTGATATCACGCGGATTTTTGGCACCGCAGGCAAGTACCACAGCATCATACTCTTTCATAAGTTTTGCTGCTTTTTCGTCTTTTCCCACATTCACTCCGGTGACAAAGTTGATGCCTTCTTCGGTCATCACATTGATTTTGCGGTCGATGATGTGTTTTTCCAGTTTCATATTCGGAATGCCATACATCAGCAGTCCACCCACACGGTCATCGCGCTCATATACGGTTACCCGATGGCCTCTGCGGTTTAACTGGTCTGCTACGGCCAGACCAGCCGGGCCGGATCCGATGACAGCCACTTTTTTCCCTGTACGCACTTTTGGCGGATTTGCCTTCGCATAACCTTTTTCATATGCATGTTCAATAATTCCGTACTCATTGTCCCGCACGGTGACCGGATCATCATGCAGACCGCAGGTACATGCAGCCTCACACAGTGCCGGGCAGACGCGGGATGTAAATTCCGGGAAGTTGTTGGTTTTGTGCAGACGCTCGTAAGCCTGCTCCCATGTTCCCATATAGATCAGGTCATTCCACTCCGGCACCAGATTGTGCAGTGGGCAGCCGCTGGTCATGCCCATGAGTGTCATACCTGACTGACAGAAGGGAACGCCGCATGCCATGCAGCGTGATCCCTGAATCTCCTGTTTTTTCTTTGAGAGGTGGATGTGGAATTCATCAAAATTTTTGATTCTTTCTTTCGGTTCAACCGCTTTGCTTACCTCTCGGTCATATTCCATAAATCCTGTTGGTTTTCCCATTTTAATCCTCCTGTTTTACCGAAATTCATCATAATTCACCATAAGGGCTTCACTTCCGTAAAACTATATTTTTATAGAAGTGAAGTCTTCTCATGTAAAATTTCTATGCCTGAGCCTCAAGATTTGCATAAAATGCTTCAATCTGAGCCTGCTCTACGTTGTAGCCCTTTTCCTCCATCTGTACGATGGTTGTCAGCATATGATGATAATCATATGGCACTACTTTTTTGAATTTCGGCAGATATTCTCCGAAGTTATCCAGAATTTCTTTTCCTTTTACGGAATTGGTCAAAGCGACATGTTCCTGAATCAGTTCTTTCAATTCCTGTACATCGTATTTGTTGGTCAATTCCTCGGTAAATACCATTTCTTTATTGGTTCTTGTATACAGATCGTTGTCCTCATCCAGTACATATGCGACACCGCCGCTCATACCTGCTGCGAAGTTCTTGCCTGTTTTTCCGATAACAACTACGCGTCCGCCGGTCATATACTCACATCCATGATCACCGACACCCTCAACGACTGCAATTGCACCGGAGTTTCTGACTGCAAAACGCTCTCCTGCCACACCGTTGATAAATGCTTTTCCGCTGGTTGCACCGTAAAGTGCTACGTTACCGATGACAATGTTTTCATCCTGACGGTATTTGATGCCTTTCGGCGGATATACGACCAGTTTTCCACCGGAAAGTCCTTTTCCGAAGTAATCATTGCTGTCACCTTCCAGCTCCAGTGTCAGGCCGTTCGGAATGAAGGCTCCGAAACTCTGTCCACCGGCTCCGTTACATTTTACCACGTAAGTATCATCTTCCAGTGTATCTTTGTATTTTCTTGTAATCTCAGAACCAAAAATGGTACCAAAGGAACGGTTGATATTAGAAACATTGATTTCAATGCTTCGTTTCTGTTTCTGCTCAAGTGCCGTTTTCATCTGTTTTAACAGCACTTTCTCATCGGCTGTTTTCTGCAGTTCGAAATCGTATACTTTTTTCGGATCAAAGATTACTTTATCCTTTGAGTTTGCAAACGGATTCTCCAGAATGTTCTTCAGATCCAGTTTTGCAGCGTGACCGGTTAAGTTGTCACGTACTTTCAGCAGATCAGAACGTCCAACCAGCTCATCTACCGTGCGGACACCAAGTTTTGCCATATGTTCGCGAAGCTCCTGAGCGATAAAACGCATGAAATTCATAACATATTCCGGTTTTCCGGCAAAACGTTTTCTCAGTTCCGGATTCTGTGTAGCGATACCAACCGGACATGTATCCAGGTTGCAGACACGCATCATGACGCATCCCATCGTTACCAGTGGAGCTGTAGCAAAACCGAATTCCTCTGCACCAAGCATTGCCGCTACAGCAACATCACGACCACTCATGAGTTTTCCGTCTGTCTCAATGCGGACTTTATTTCTCAGGCCGTTCATGATCAGTGTCTGATGCGTCTCAGCGAGACCAAGCTCCCAAGGAAGTCCTGCATTGTGGATGGAACTTCTCGGTGCAGCACCGGTTCCTCCGTCATAACCAGAAATCAAGATAACTTGTGCACCGGCTTTTGCAACACCGGCTGCGACAGTTCCGACACCTGCTTCTGATACCAGTTTTACAGAAATTCGTGCTCTTGTGTTTGCATTTTTCAGGTCAAAGATCAGCTGTTCCAAATCCTCGATGGAGTAAATATCGTGATGAGGCGGCGGTGAGATCAGACTTACACCCGGTGTGGAAAGTCTTGTTTTTGCAATCCACGGATATACTTTTTTACCCGGTAAATGTCCACCTTCTCCCGGTTTTGCGCCCTGTGCCATTTTGATCTGAATTTCCTGCGCGCTGACAAGGTAACGGCTGGTTACACCAAATCGTCCGGAAGCAACCTGTTTGATAGCAGAGCACCGCTCCGTATCCAGTCGTTCCAGGCTCTCACCACCTTCACCGGAATTGGATTTACCATGTAACCGGTTCATGGCGATGGCAAGTGTCTCATGCGCTTCCTGTGAAATAGAACCGTAGGACATCGCACCTGTTTTAAATCTTGTCACGATGGAGTCAACGCTCTCCACTTCATCGATTGGAATACCTGACTTCGGATATTTGAAATCAAGCGTTCCACGAATATTCATAATGTCGGTCTCATTGTTGACCAGCTTTGTATACTCTTTAAATAAATCATAATCCCCACGTTTTGTGGACTCCTGCAGCAGATGGATCGTCTGTGGATTGTACAGATGTTTCTGTGCTCCGCTGCGCATCTTGTGATGTCCTTTGCTGTCCAGTGTCAGCTCCGTCTGTAATCCAAGCGGATCAAATGCCATGGAATGCAGCTCATTTACATCATTTTCAATATCAGAAATCGTGATGCCACCGATTCTGCTGACAGTATCTGTAAAATATTTATCAATAACGCTTCGATCAATACCGATGGCTTCGAAAATCTTGGATCCCTGATAGGACTGAATTGTAGAAATACCCATCTTGGAAGCAATTTTTACAATTCCATGTAATACTGCAGAGTTGTAATCATTGATCGCAGCATAATAATCTTTGTCAAGCAGATGATCATCTACCAGCTGCTCAATCGTATCCTGCGCCAGATATGGGTTGATGGCACAGGCACCATAACCAAGCAGTGTTGCAAAATGGTGGATCTCACGCGGCTCACCACTCTCCAGGATCATTGCCACTGCAGTTCTTTTCTTTGTCTGGATCAGATGTTGCTGCATTGCAGAAACTGCCAGAAGTGACGGAATTGCCACATGGTTCTCATCCACGCCACGGTCGGACAGGATCAGGATGTTTGTGCCGTCACGATATGCACGGTCTGCCTCAACAAACAGGCGGTCAATGGCTTTCTCCAGACTTGTATTTTTATAATAAATAATCGGAACAACGCCAACTTTGAAGCCTTCCTTTTTCATATGTTTGATTTTCAGAAGGTCAGTATTTGTCAAGATCGGATTTTTGATTTTCAGTACCTGACAGTTTTTCGGCTCTTCCTCCAGAATGTTTCCATCTTCACCAACATAAACTGTTGTGGATGTGACAATCTCCTCACGGATAGCATCGATTGGCGGGTTTGTAACCTGTGCAAACAGCTGTTTGAAATAGTTAAACAGTGGCTGATGATCATCGGATAATACAGCCAGCGGTGTATCAATACCCATGGCTGCTGTGGATTCCGCACCGGTTTTTGCCATCGGAAGCATGACTGTCTTTACAGACTCATAAGAATAACCAAAAGCTTTCTGGATGCGGTGCAGATCATCGCCGGTGTAACGCGGTACACGCACATTCGGAATTTTCAGATCTTTCAATTCTACCAGGTATTCATCCAGCCACTGTCCATAAGGACGTTTGCCCGCATAAGATTCTTTCAGCTCATCATCATCGATGACACGCCCTTTGACGGTATCAACCAAAAGCATTTTGCCCGGACGCAGACGGTCTTTTGTAACAACCTTTGTCGGATCTACATCCAGCACACCTACTTCAGATGCAAGAATCAGATAATCATCATCTGTAATGTAATAACGGGACGGACGCAGACCATTGCGGTCAAGGACAGCTCCCATGATATCTCCGTCACTGAATACGATGGATGCAGGACCATCCCATGGCTCCATCATCGTTGCATAATACTGGTAAAAATCTTTTTTCTTCTGACTCATCAAATGGTTGTTTGCCCACGGCTCCGGAATAGTGATCATAACTGCCAGCGGAAGTTCCATACCACTCATTACAAGGAACTCCAGTGTATTATCAAGCATTGCGGAATCGGAGCCGGATGTATTGACCACCGGAAGCACCTTGGATAACTGACCTTTCAGATGTTCAGACTCCATGGTCTCCTCGCGGGCCAGCATCTTATCGGAGTTACCCTTGATCGTATTGATCTCACCATTATGTACCATAAAGCGGTTCGGATGTGCTCGCTCCCAGCTCGGATTGGTATTTGTGGAGAATCTGGAATGAACCATTGCAATGGCAGATTCATAATCCGGATCCTGCAGATCTTTGAAAAACAGACGCAGCTCGTTTACGAGGAACATTCCTTTGTAAACGATCGTTCTGCTTGACAGAGATACTACATAGGTATTGTCGTTAGACTGTTCAAAAACGCGGCGTGCCACATACAGGCGGCGGTCAAAATCCAGACCTTTTTCCACATCATCCGGACGTTTGATAAATGCCTGCATAATGTATGGCATGCAGTCTACGGCTTTCTGTCCAATGACAGTCGGATCAGTCGGCACTTCACGCCATGCCAGCAGCTCCAGACCCTCTTTTTCTATGATGACTTCAAACATCTTCTTTGCCTGATTGCGCTTTAACTCGTCCTGTGGGAAGAAAAACATACCAATTCCGTAATCTCTTTCTTCACCTAAAAAGACGCCGGAGGATTTCATGGTTTTGGAGAAGAATCTGTGAGATATCTGTAACAGAATACCTACTCCATCACCAGTTTTTCCTTCGGCGTCTTTGCCAGCTCTATGTTTTAAGTTTTCAACAATTTTTAATGCGTTCTCAACCGTCTGATGTGTTTTCACACCTTTAATGTTTACCACAGCACCAATACCGCAGTTGTCATGCTCGAACCTTGGATCGTACATGCCGACAGCCTTGGCGTTGCTCTCGTTCATATGAAGTTTCATAACATCTTCCTTTCTGCAGACATTTTCAGTTTTTACAATACCTTAGTTAGTCTTTCTGTAATCCGTTAAATACTCTTTTTTATCTGTATTCAACGCAAACTGATTGATTGGATATACTATACCGCTTTTTCGGGCAAATGTAAACCTACTTTTTTTCTTAAGTTGTCAGATAATTAGATAACTTATTTTTTATCACATTATTGTCTCTAAATTATTTTAATTATCTGTTTATTTTGTTTTGTTTCGCACAATTTCACTTTGTATTTCTTTATAAAAAAATTTACCTGTAGGAATCAAATTCATGTGTTACAGGTAATTTTTTCAAATTTTGCATTCAATTCATTCTTTTTTGTGGATATTGGCTAAAATTTACTATTATGAAGGGCGAAATCAGAGACTCCTTCTGCAACCGCTAATCGCTTGTCGCAGAAGGAGTCTCTGATTTCGCCATTTCAGTAATTATAATATTGCCAATCAATTACTAAAACTTTATAACAGCACTTAATCGTAAATTGGCATATACTATGTAATATCTATTTTTCATAGAAAAGTCTTTCATTTAAACCACACGCTTACCCGTACGTTTCACACCTAAAAATACAATTTCAGCACTTTATCGTCTGTTTTTTTGCCAACTATGGAACCGATCAACATGCAAACCAGTGATACACTGATTCCAATCAAAATCTGATGCAAATTTGCGATTTTTAATCCAAAGAGCATAGTCACACAATAGCATACCGTTCCACCGATAATCGCACTGACAGCTCCGGCTTTGTTCGCTTTTTTCCAGAACATACCAAGCAGGAAAATCCAGAAAAATGCACTTTCCAGTCCACCAAAAGCAAACATATTGATCTTCCAGATTACACTTGGCGGATTGATGGAAATTCCGAAAATAATAAGTCCGATCACCAAAGTACAGATCTGGCTCAGCATAGTTGTTGTTTTCTCAGATACCGCATGTCCTTTTTTCTCTTTCTCATGCATATACACATCTTTTACGATAGAAGATGTGGTACTCAGCAGCAGTGATGAAATGGTGGAAATGGATGCTGCGATCGGTCCAATAATACAAATTCCAGATACCAGCGGTTTTAAGGAACCTGCAATGGCAAGCGGAATGATATTGTCTACGCTGTTTCCGTAATCTGCCAGATTTCCAGTCAACACACCTGCGGATAACACGCCAATAAAGTTCATACCGATATTCATGGCACCAACTACAACGGTTCCCAGAATAATGGCATGATGCAGGGATTTTGTATCTTTGTAACTTAAGCAACGCACTGCTGACTGCGGTAATCCCAATGTAAAGATACCAACCAGCATCCACTGGGAAATATACAGGCTTACCGGCATATTTCCACCGGATAATGGCTCCAGCATCTCCGGCTTGGTCGATGCGATATTATTCATAATTGTCTCGTAACCGCCACCCTGACGGATGATACCAATCATTAGAATTACCATGCCCACAAGCATGACCATGGCACAGATGGCATCTGTAATTGCCACACCACGGAATCCTCCGACAGTTGTGTAGATAACTACTACAAGACCGAATACGATCAGACCGGTCAGATAAGAATATCCCGTTACTGCTTCGAATAATTTTGCGCCACCGACAAACTGTGCCACCATGGTTGCCGCAAAGAAAATAACAATGATAATGGCGGAAATATTTGCCAGCGCATCAGACTGATACCGATGTCTGATCACATCAATGATCGTTACCGCATCAATTTTTCGTGATACCATGGCCATTTTTTTACCAAGAACACCAAGCACCAGCAGTAATGCAGTTACCTGAACCACAGACATATAGATCCATCCAAATCCGACGCTCCATGCCTGTCCCGGTCCGCCGACAAAGGAACTTACGGAACTGTAAGTTGCTACCGTGGTCATCGCCAGTACAAAACCGCCCAGACTGCGGGAACCGATAAAATAATCTTTTACAAAGCCTTCAGAGGCTCTTTTTGCAGATGCGCGGCGCACATAAATACTTACAATCAGCATAATGATCATAAAAATAAACACCGGCATCAATGCCAGAATATTCTTATTCATCTTCATTTTCCTCCTCCAGATCAAAATCTTTGAATACGCGTTTCATCAGATATACAACGACAATAATGGAAAAAATCCAGGTACCGATGCATCCCGTGATGGCCCATAACGGAGTATGGAAAACGGTGATATGTAACTTACTTACCCCAAAACCTGCAACTATCCAGAACACGATAATTGCAATGACTGCCCAAAGGACAGATTTTGCCTCTTTTGCGATCTGCCGCAATTTTTCCTTTCGCTTCATGACGTCCTCCCTTAATTCTGGCTCGTGTCAACGACTCCATTTTTCTTTTTTTATATAAATTGCTGTGATTCTTTCTTCTCTGATTTTCTTATGTACACTCAAACAATTACGAATCCACTTATTCCTGATAACTTTCTTTTTTAAAGAATAATTTCAGAAATATCGTTTGCATACATTTTTCAGTAGATGTAAGAATTCACTTCATTTCAAAATTGTAATACGCTACAGCAATGCTTCTCTGAGTATCTTCTGGTCATCATAAACTGCTACTGCACCGGCACTCAGTAATTCCTCTGCGGTTCCAAATCCATAGCTTACTCCAATACAGTCAATGCCAGCTTCTTTTGCACCATCCGCATCATAATGGGTATCCCCAAGAAGTACGGTTTTCTCTTTTGAAAAATCAGCATACTGCTGTTCCATGCGACGAAATGCCTCTCGCAATACCTGCATTTTCGTATCGATTTTCCCATCGTGGCTTGCTCCCACAACTTCATCCAATTCTGAGATCAGATTAAATTTTTCCAGGATCTGGCGGCACTGTGCCTCCGGCTTGGAAGAAGTGATTACCTGAATATAACCGGCTTCTTGAAAAGCCTGAATCGTCTCGCGTATCCCTTCAAACAATTCACATTCATATACACCAGTCGGAATATAACGCTCCCGGTAACGTGCAATTGCTTCCTCTATCTGATTCTCTTCAAATCCCAGATATTTTCTAAAAGACAGGCGAAATGGCGGTCCGATAAATTTACGGATTTCCTGTTCACCTTCCAGATGAATTCCATAGGGTTCCAGGGCATATTCCAGACATTTTTTCACGCCTTCGTAGGTGTTTGCCATTGTTCCGTCCATGTCCCAGAAAATAAATTTATATTTCTTCATTTACTACTCCAATTACTCTTTTTCTTTATATCAGTACTTATCTGTGTTCTGCCTTTTCCAGCAGTTCCTGACGCAGTTGTGCCACCGTTCTGTGCAATACCGGGTGTACTTTTCCCGGACAAAGCATATTCAATGGTTCCAGTACAAACAGGCGATTCTGCATATCCACATGTGGAATGATCAGATCCGCTTCTGCGATTATTTCATCGTCATAAAAAATAATATCCAGATCGACAGTACGTGGACCCCAGTGAATCAGACGTTCCCGACCAAGTTCTGCTTCGATTTTATTCAATAGATGCAGTAATTCCTGCGGTGTAAATAAAGTCTCCAGTTCTACTGCCCCATTTAAAAATGGCGGCTGATCTGTATAGCCGTAAGGTGCTGTCTCTATCAGATTGGATACTTTTACTTTACGGATTTCTCTACATTCATGCAACAAGTTCACTGCTGCCTGCAAAAACTGCTGCCGTTCCCCGAGATTGGAACCGACAGACAGATACACCTTATGCCAGCCACGACTGATTTCTACGGATACATTTTCCAGTGGCAGACCAATCGGTGCCCATGGTTTCTGAATCTCTAGGTCAAGCTTCTGTAATAAAGGGAATTCCAGCAGCAATGCCTGTGCCATCTGCTCTGCCACAGCCTCGATCAACTTAAAAGTATGTGTCTGCATATACTTTGTCATAAAATGGCAGATTTTTCCATAATCTGTGGAATATTCCAGTTCATCGGAATATCCTGCTGCTCTCGTATCAGTATATAACGTCGCATTGATCAGAAACTTCTGTCCCAGTTTGGTTTCTTCCGAAAATACGCCATGATGCCCGAATACTTCCAGATTTTGTATTTTAATACGATCCATATCGGATTCTTCTCTCCTCTCTGTTTGCATTCCAATGGCTGAATTTTCCACAGCCAGCTTTTTATTTTCATTTTTTCCTGTCTCGAATCTGTATTTTCATCATTACAGGTATCCGAAGACCAATCATCCAGATTTTTTACGCATTCAAAATCGCTTTTGTCATCTGAATAGCCTGTTTATTAGCTTTTATATCATGCACACGCACAAATGCATACCCCTGCTGAACGGCAAATACAGTCGTAACAGCTGTTCCCACAGCACGGTCAGTCACCGGTGTATCAAGCGTCAGTCCAATCACAGATTTACGTGAAGTTCCAAGCAACAACGGATAGCCCAGCTTTTTCAGATCATCCATATATTTAATCGTTGTCAGATTCTGCTCATAAGTTTTTCCAAATCCAACGCCCGGATCCAGAATAATCCTGTCATCTGCGATACCAGCCTTTTTCGCCAGTTCTACGCACTCGGCGGTTTCCTGATACCATTCACTTAAAAAATCGCCATAATCGCTATTGTCGCGATTATGCATCAGGCAACATGCCGCATCTGCTTTTGCGATCACATCTGCCATCTTCGGATCGTATTTCAGTCCCCAGATATCATTGATCAAATCCGCACCGACTGCAATTCCAGCTTCTGCTACCGCACTTTTATAAGTGTCCAGAGATACCGGAACATCAAATCTGGCTTTTACCGCCTCAATGATTGGTGCCACACGGTCAATTTCTTCCTGATCTGTGATCTGTACATGTCCCGGTCTGGTAGATTCTCCACCAATATCGATGATATCTGCTCCCTCTGCCAGCATTTCTTCTGTATGACGCAGTGCAGCATCCATACAATTGAAATTGCCACCATCAGAAAATGAATCCGGGGTCACATTCAAAATGCCCATAATATAAGTCTCATGATCCGTGTCGAAATTTTTCTTTCCTATTATCATTTCTTTCCCTCTACTAAATTGTTATGTTCTTCTTTATTGTCAAAACGTTCCGCAATTTTTCTAGCTGTTTCCCATATCTTCTAAAATCAAATATATCATCGACTATTTCCGTTTTTCTTCACTGTTTTGTATTTTAGCCACTGTTTTCATGTAAAAAATCACATTAGCCCTCACTATAAGTTTACCAGCAAATCGTCTGATTACGTTCTTCTTTCTTCCATTTACAGGAGTCTGATGCCTCACAGAAAAAACAGTTTCTTGAAAGATGATCCGCTCTGCGAATATAGTATTCCATCGTATAAAGCTCTCCTTCATCTTCTTCTCTGCCATGATGCACACCCACGATCTGTAATGTTTCCTTCATCCATTCTGTCGGATATTCAATTTCCATCAACAGTTTTTTTGCAATCCGCACACCGGCAACGCTGTGATGTTCCCCGGTCTCATACTGCGCCACTCTGCCAATATCATGCAACAGACCGGTCACATAAAACTGATCTTTTTTCTCTTGGATGTTATCTGCATTCAGGTATGTTTCCTCTGCATAGTCAACATTGTCATTTTGCATATCTGTCACATGTTGTCCTGCAATTGTCATATTGTTTTCCAGTGCATTGACATGCGCTCTCGTTTCTGTTTTTTGCCAATGGTCTTTCAAATGTGTCCTATATTCATCTTCCAGATACATCATCCATGCCATCCGGCAGACATCCAGCGCATGTGACAGTTCATGATGACAGTACATTCTGTCCTGTTCCATCTCCTGCACACGTTTCTGCAATTGCAAAAATTCCGGGTGTTTCAGTAGTTTTTCCGTAAATTTCATAAATCTTTCTTTTCCTGTTTCTGTGCAACTGTTACTGTTCTGGTGTTATCCATTATCAAATTATTTTTTTCATGCAAATTTACCCATTCCGACTGTCTCTTCCATGCAAAGTTTTAATCTGACTAACCTAATTTTGCAATCAATGCTACTCAAATTGTCTACACGAACTAATTTACTTATGTGATTTTTATCCTAACACCAGTAGTTTATTTTTCACTCTCATATGTATTACACACATCCCTCAGATATGACAGAGAACCAAAAGCCAGTATCATATCCTCTTTCTGCGCATCCCGTAAAGCATATAATACCGCATCCTGGATATTTTCACAATATTGTGCGTGAATATTTTGTCTCAAAAGTTGCTTTTCCAGCTCTTTTCCGTCCAATGCACGGGGATTCTTTGGTGTCACTGTATACACATGATCTCCCGGCTGAAACATCATTGCAATCATTTTTTCATAATCTTTGTCCGCCAGAACGCCCATAATATATACGATTCTACGCTCAGAAAAACCATCGTCCAATGTTTTTCTCAGTTTGCGCACTGCATCTTCATTGTGTGCCCCATCCAGATAGAAATCCGGTTCCGTTCCAATTTGTTCCATACGACCGTGCCAGGTGGTATGTGAAAGTCCCTGTTGAATCACAGTTTCTGTGATTTTCGGATACTTTTTCTGTAAAATATGCAATATATTTAACACACAGACCGCATTTTCTACCTGAAATGCACCACAGAGAGACAGGTTAACCGTAATGCATGGGGAATCACTTGCTGACTCGTCTTTCCGAATATTATTTTTTACAGTATCCGCTGCAATACATACCTTATTACTATTCATCGGTGTTTTCCACTCAAACGCATACCGGCCACCTATTTGTGTCACATTCTGGACCTGCGTGGCATCCGCAAGAAACAGTTCTGCCTGCATTTCTTCTGCTTTCCTTTTAATGACTTCCATTGCCTCCGGTTTCTGCTGCATGGTAACTATCGGCACCTGCGATTTGATAATGCCGCTTTTTACAGTTGCGATCTCTGCCAGTGAGTTTCCAAGGAAACGGATGTGATCCATACTGATGGATGTCAACACGCTGACCAGTGGCTTTCTGATCAGATTGGTCGCATCTGTCGCACCGCCCATTCCGACTTCCAGCAATGCAATATCACATTTTTCCTCATAAAACCATAAAAAAGCTGCCGCGGTTTCCACCTCAAACCGGGTAGGATGTGCCTTTCCCTGTGCCACCAGTTTCTCACAGGCCGCTTTTACCTTGGTAAAAAGCTGTGCCAGCCGCTCTTTTTTTATATTTATACCATTCATCTGAAATTCATCTTCATAAGCAAATACATCCGGCGTGCAGAATCTTCCCACACGATATCCGGATTCTGTCAGGACCTGTGAAAGCATAGCGCCCACAGAACCTTTTCCGTTTGTACCGCCGATATGCACCAGTGGAATTTCATCCTGTATATTGCCAAGTTCTGCCATCAGATTCTGAATGCTGGTCAAACCTAACTGACTGCCATATTTTTTTGTTTCTTCCAGAAAATCCATTGCTTCTATATAATTCATTGCCTTTTCCATACTCCTTTTTCTGTCACGAGATATTCCATAGGAAGATCATTTTCTTCTGTTGGCAGTTGATCCGCCACCTGCAGTTCATAAGCCACTCCTACTTTTACACAATCTGTTTTTCCTTCAAAAAACCGGTCATAGTAGCCTTTGCCATATCCCATACGGCTACCCTGACGGTCAAAAGCTACTCCCGGCACAAGCACCAGAGCTTCTTCCCAATCAATTGGATTTGTCTCCACCGGTTCCATCACATGAAAAGTACCTTCCTCCAGTTGTGAAAAACTGCTGATTTCAAAATATCGCATTGTTTCTCCAAATACTTTCGGGAAAGCAATCCGTTTCTGCTGCCGCCAGCCTTCTTCCATCACCGGACAGATATCTACTTCATTTCCAAGCGGCGCATATACCAGCATTTTTTCTGCCTGCTGAAATAAATTGCTTGAAATGATATTCTGGCAGATTCGATCTGATTTTTCTTTTACTTCCATCTCGCTCATTTTATTTCGCAGCATCTTATACTGTTTTCTGATTTCTTTCTTTTCCATCATTTTCAGCTCTCATTCTATATCATGACTCCTCGCGTTCCTGCTAATTATCTCTTCATACTATAATATATTTTCTTTCCGCAAATCACAATACAAATGCGGCATAATATCATTTTTTTGATATTATGCCGCATTTGTAAATTAATTTAACAATTATTAGCACTTATTTCAAATTTTCTTGGAAGCTTCTGTTATATTTTTACATAGCCTCAAATTACTATTTATTTCAGCTTCTTCAATGAGCCTTCATGTTCTTCCATTCTTCCACCCGGAATTGCATTTTCATATCCCATTTTTTTCAATTTTTTCGCAGCTTTTTTTGGATCATTATCATAGCTTCCAACGATATAAATCTTCTTTTCCTTATCCGGCACACGTTTTTCGATCAGTTCTAACTGCATCATTGGAATATTGATACTGCCACTGATATATCCCCGTTTATATACATCCTTGGCACGAACATCAATCAGCACTGCATTTTTATCTGTTCTTGACTCATTGATAGCATCATTTACCGTTAAAACCTTAAATCGATCAAAAATCCCCATTTTTTGTTTCTCCTTCGCTTTGTTATGTCTTTCTATGCTGTTTCGCATATTCTTGCATGTAAAACAGTATATAGCGATTAAAAAAATCTAACAAGTTATTTCTGAAAAAATTCCAGCACTGTATTCACATACCTGTCCATCGTCTCATCATCGCTGCTATAGGTTTCATGCTTAGTTCCCGGCAGATAGAGATATTCACAGTCAGCCACACCGTTCTTTTTAATCTTATCCGCAAATTTCTGTATTTCACTTGTCCACACATAATCGTCCTGCTCTGCCTGAACGATCAGCATCGGGGCTGTATACGTTTTCCAAGCATGATGCATCAGGTAAGTGTTCATCTTTGCAGCATTTGCCAACCAGCCATAAGATGCCGCACAGATCTGCATCTCTTTTGTTGCTTTTCTGCGTTCGTTAAACCGGGTAAATCTCGCCTTTGATGTTGACGCACTAGTCTCAAACGTTTCGCTGGCATCATAAGGTTTCTGTCCCATGACATAATGCTCTGCTTTTCCAATCAGACACTGAAGCGTTGATACGGATGCAGAAATCCCCCAGGGAACATTTGCGGTATGCGGCCGGATCATCGGTGAATTCAAAATCACATGTGCAAACCACTCTGGCTTCCATGATACTGCAATCGCTCCAATCGCCCCTCCCATCGAATGGGCAAACAGATTGAACGGCAAATCCGGATATTCCTTTTTTGCCATCTGACAAACCTTCAGAAAATCTCTGACATAACGTTTCCATGTATCAATATGTACCAGCGAAGAATCTTCTGTCAGACGATAGCTCCATCCATGTCCGCAATGTTCCGCCAGATACACATGATACCCAGCCTGCAAAAAGTAATAGACCAGTTCATCATATTTCGGATAAGATTCCGTAAATCCATGACAGATCATGATTACGCCTTTTGGGGTGTCTGCCTCATAACGCATCACATGCAATTTTCCTGTTGCATCAGAACTGTCTGTGTACCCACTTTTACATCGTTGTTTCAAATATAGCTCCACCGTTTCCTTCATCGTTACATCATAATTTATTTCCTGTATAATTTCCATAGTGTTATTCCTTTTCATATAAGATTATTTCCCGCTAATAATCCCGTTAATTCTTTTTTCATTATAAAACGCAAGGATAATACCGCCAACACAGCAAAATACTGCTGCTCCAAATGCTGCGACTCGATAACCGGTTCCGTTTCCCGCTCCAATCGTAGAAACAGCTGTAAAAATCAGCATGGAAAGGCTCTGCCCAAGTTTAAATGCAAAGGTTCTTGCTGCATAAAACATGCCTTCCCGGTTGCTTCCGGAAGTTATAGCATCACTCTGTGCGATATCTGCAACAACTGCCTGCGGGAGAATTCCGAAAATTGCCATCGGCAGCGCTGCTGCAACCATAAGAATCAGTCCCTGTACGTTTTCCGATATCAAAGAAATTTTTCCCATAAAACCGGTATAAAAATAAGCCAGACTGAATACCACAAATGCAAACAGAATCATCTTTTTCTTTCCGATCTTCAGTGTCAGCTTATTAACCGGTATATAAAATACCAGAGACAATGCAGTCATTCCAACAAAATAAATCGTTGTCATTGTCTCCGGAAGACGTAACAGACTGGTCACAAAAAACGGAAGTCCGGTCTGGAACATGGTCAGTGCAATCCAGTAAAAAATATCAGATCCGACAAATTTGCGAAATTCCCCATTTTTAAATGTTTCCACAAGAGAACGGAATGCGGATTCTTTTGCCGGAGCCGTATTGACATACTCTTTTTCCTTGATACAAAATACCGGAACAAGCATACAGATAAATGCAATCACTGCCATAATCGTAAAAGTCACACGAATTGCCCCGACTCTTCCAAACGCCGGAATAAACATGCCCCAGATCGTCGGTGCCAGATAAGCGACTGCAGTTCCTGCAATAAATGTAAAAGAAATCACTGTGGAAATATTCAGACGCTCCTGCTGCGTATGTCCGAGTTCCGGAATCAGCGCATTATAAGGTGTGCAATATGCCGTAATTGATAAATAATATGCCAGAATCATAATTAATAAAAATACTGCATTGATCCGGCTGTTTTTATTCACCGGTGACCAGAACACCAACACCGTGGAAAGTGCCAGGGGCAGGGATGCCCATTTCAAAAACGGAATTCTTCGACCGTGTTTCGAGGTACACCGGTCGGATAACGATGCGATCATCGGATCGGTAAACGCATCAAAAATACGTCCGAACGCGGTAATTCCTCCGATAATCGTAAAAATACCAAATACCACCAGTCCCTGTGGAATAAATACCGTCTGTCCCTGACTGATTGCTACCTGATCCGGCTGATAAAAGTATACCAGCCAGTTTGAAATAATTCCTGACAGCATTGCCCAGCCAAACTGACCTGCTGCAAACTGCCATATTTTTGCCGTTGAAAGTTTCTTCATAATAATACCGTCTCCTTTTCTATCTTATCTTTTCTCATGATTCATCATAAAAAAATTTAAACTACATTATTTATCTGTTATTCTATAATGGAATAACCCCTCCAACCATCTCCAAAGTCCACACAGCATCATTCATAATCAGAACCATTCTGTGTCAGTCCCTTCAAAATCAACCTTGTCATCACCTGAAGCTGTACGTTTCCTTCTACCATCTGATCTGAAGTTAAAATGTCTCCTCCCACTGCCAGTTTTTCCATCAGTGACAACAGGGTATGTGTCAGTGAAAAATACATTTCATCTACCGAACAGGAAAAAGTAAGACTCCGATCTTCCAGCCCTGTTTCCAGTGCATTTGTCACATATGGTTTCAACTTCAAAATGCCATCTTCGTAATCAGACAGACCTTCTTTGGAAATCTCATATTTTTTTACAAACACATCAAATTCCTGTAAAAATTTCAAAAATGCTTTCTCTTCTTCAAAAATCCGGCAGAAAATATGTAAAATCTGTTCCAAACGCTGATAACCGCTCCACTTCTTTAAAGAAACAGATTCCGCTCTTTCCAGCTCTGTCAGATATTTTCCTGCCACCTGTTCCCAGTAGTGTCCCGCAGTTTCAATCACCAGTTCGATTTTCGTAGAAAAATAACGATATACCGTCGCAGCACCCACACCGGCATGTTTCGCAATTTCTTCTATTGAAGTGTCTTCGATACATTTTTTCTCAAACAAGGTTATCGATGCCGTCAGAATCTGCTTTCTTTTCTGCTGTGCCTGTCGTTCTCTTGTGCTGAGTGCTATTTTATCTCCACTCATATGTTTATCACCTTCTTTTATGATAGTAATACTATCACTTTTATCCTTATTTTACAATATAATTCTACAATCATTTTATTTTTTATATATTTTTACCAATTCCAAACCTTTTCTGATATATCTGCCAAAATAATTCGTAAACTACTTACAATAACGTCCCGGCTGTTTTTTATATAGCTTTGTACAACAAAAAGAGAACCTCCGATTCCTGCCTGAGACAGGAACCGGAGGTTCTCTCTTCTTATCCAATATTTATTTCATCAAACACATATGAATATTCTTCGTCAACGATCTATTATCTTATCTTAGAAAAATAACAGTCCACCAACCTGTAAGAACAGTGGGGCGAATACTAATGACACGATTGTCATAAGTTTGATCAGGATATTGATGGAAGGACCTGATGTATCCTTGAACGGATCACCTACAGTATCACCAACAACGGCTGCTTTGTGCGGCTCGCTTCCTTTTCCACCATGATTTCCACCCTCGATGAATTTCTTAGCGTTGTCCCATGCTCCACCGGCGTTAGCCATGAAGATAGCCATCATAACACCAGTAACCAGAGCACCTGCAAGCAGACCACCAAGAGCTTCTGTACCAAGCAGGAGACCAACGACAATCGGAACAACGATTGCAAGAACACCCGGAACGATCATCTCTTTTAAGGATGCCTGTGTAGAGATACCTACGCAAGTTTTGTAATCCGGTTTGCTTGTTCCCTCAAGGATTCCTTTGTCAGCTCTGAACTGACGACGAACTTCCTCGATCATTTTGTAAGCAGCTTTGGAAACTGCTTCCATTGTGATGGATGAGAACAGGAATGGTAACATGGCACCGATGAACAGACCAGCGATAACAACCGGGTTCAGGATACTGATACCGGACTCCATCAGATTAACTGCTTCTGCATAACTTACGAAAAGTGCAAGAGCTGTCAGAGCTGCGGAACCGATAGCAAAACCTTTACCGATAGCTGCTGTTGTGTTACCTACAGAATCCAGAGAGTCTGTGATGTCACGAACGCTCTCATCCAGACCGGACATCTCTGCAATACCACCTGCATTATCTGCGATCGGACCATATGCATCAACGGCTACTGTGCTTCCTGTTGTAGCAAGCATACCTACGGCTGCAAGAGCGATACCGTATACACCAGCCATCATGAAAGCTACGATAATTGCAACTGCGATCAGAACAACCGGTAATGCACAGGACTGCATACCAACTGCAAGACCACTGATGATATTTGTAGCAGATCCTGTCTCAGACTGATCTGCGATTTTCTGTACATGTCTGTAATGATCAGATGTATACCACTCTGTGATTTTACCGATCAGCAGACCAACAATCAGACCTGCAACGATTGCAACAAACGGTTTCATAGAACCAAGCATAACTTTGGAAAGAATTGCAGCGAGCACGATTGTGATCACATAAGAAACATTCTCACCAGTGTTCAGTGCTTTCTGCGGATTCACACCATCTTTACCACGTACAAAGAAAATACCGATGATAGAAGCGATGATTCCAACTGCGGAAAGTACTAACGGATAGAAAGCTGCTCCAATGGTTCCTGCTGCTCCGATGTAAGATGTAGATGCTGCAATACCAAGTGTGATTGCAGAAATGATAGAACCTACATAAGACTCGAAAAGGTCAGCTCCCATACCAGCAACGTCACCTACGTTGTCACCTACGTTATCAGCGATAACGGCCGGGTTACGAGGATCATCTTCCGGGATACCAGCTTCTACTTTACCAACAAGGTCAGCTCCAACGTCAGCAGCTTTTGTATAGATACCACCACCAACACGGGCAAATAAAGCAACGAAAGAAGCACCGAGACTGAAGCCGAACAGGATGGATGCGTTTCCTGTCAGAACATAAATGATGCTGACACCAAACAGACCAAGTCCAACTACACAAAGTCCCATAACTGCACCGCCACGGAATGCAACGGATAAAGCAGCTGCCATACCTTTCTCTTTTGCAGCATTTGCTGTTCTGACATTTGCTCTTGTAGCAACTGTCATACCACAGAAACCAGCAATAATAGAGAAGAAAGCTCCAATTAAGAAACAAATAGCTGTTGTCCAGCCAATTGCAAATCCTACTGCCACGAATACAATGACAATAATGATTGCGAGAATTTTGTACTCAGCGAATAAGAACGCGCGAGCACCTTCATGGATTGCTGCTGCAATTTCTTTCATACGGTCTGTACCTTCAGACTGTTTTTTTACATTGGCAGCTAATCCTGCGGCAACCAATAAAGCAATGATGCCGATGATTGGAATAATAATAGTCCAAGTCATGATGTATTAACTCTCCCTTCAATAGTCATAAAGTATGTTCTAACTTCCATACTTCATTGTGAATAACTAATCTCCGCAACTTTCATATTTCATGCCATACATTCTTATTTCATATCAAAAATGATGCCATGTCTATAAAAGCCTGCAAAAATTGTCTAGGCATTATACTAGCATATGCAAAATAGGCTTGTCAACGATTGTTATGCAATTATCAATCTGTTCTGTGCAAATCCAACTATTTTACCTTTGATATCACCATTCTTTTCGTCATTATTCCATATGCTTTTTCCGCTTTTTTCCACATTTTTTCAAGAATCACTATTTTTCATAATAAATCAGATTCAATTTCATTTTCCATAAATGTATGTTTTATGCTACAATAATGCATGGCATTTTTAATGCTTTATTACTAATTATATTATTCGAGGTGAATGTTTATGCAGTCAGATATTGCAACAGAATTAATACAGTTTATAAAGACAAGTCCATCTGCTTTTCATGCAGTAGATACGATGAAAAAAGAGTTCCTGGCAAATGGATTTACAGCCCTGGAAGAAAACGAGCGCTGGAGTCTGAAAGCCGGCGGACAATATTTTGTCACTCGAAACGACTCTTCCATCATTGCTTTTTCCATCCCGGAAAATGGATTTGACGGCATGCGTATCATGGCCAGCCACAGCGACTCTCCTTCCTTTAAAATCAAGGAAAATCCGGAAATAGAAGTGGAAAAACAATATATCAAACTCAACGTGGAACGCTACGGTGGCATGATTTTTGCACCTTGGTTTGACCGTCCGCTTTCTGTAGCTGGACGTCTGATCCTCAAAAATCCTTCCACCGGGAAACTGGAAAGTAAACTGGTCAATGTAGACCGTGATCTGGTCATGATACCCAACCTGGCCATCCATATGAACAGGGAAGTAAACAGCGGCTATAAATATAATGCACAAAAAGACATGCTTCCGCTTTACGGTATGAGTACAGCAAAGGACACCTTTATGGAAACAATCGCTCAGGCAGCAAATGTGTCTGTCAACGATATTCTCGGACACGATCTCTTCTTATATAACAGAGAATCTGCCAGCATCTGGGGAGCCAATGAGGAATTCATTTCCGCTCCGCAACTCGATGATCTGCAATGTGCATTTTCATCCATGAAAGGTTTCTTGTACGGAGGAAAAAACAATTTTCTTGCTTTACATTGTGTATTTGATAACGAAGAGGTCGGAAGCGGCACCAAACAGGGAGCTGCGTCTACTTTTTTACGTGATACCCTGCAGCGTATCCATGAAGTATTAGGCTATGACAGAGAGGATTACCGCATTCATCTGGCTAACAGCCTGATGCTCTCCGCTGACAATGCTCACGCAGTTCATCCAAATCACACTGATATGGCCGATCCAACCAACCGTCCTTATCTCAATAACGGTATTGTGATTAAATTCAATGCCAACCAGAAGTACTGTACAGACGCCGTATCAGCAGCTATGTTTCGTGATATCTGTAATCAGGCTGATGTTCCGGTTCAGACCTTTACCAACCGCTCTGATATCGCCGGCGGATCCACACTTGGAAATATCTCCAACACACAGGTTGCATTAAATACCGTAGATATTGGACTGCCACAGCTGGCTATGCACTCACCATACGAAACAGCCGGTGTCAAAGATACCGAGTACCTCGTACAGGCTGCACAGGAATTCTTCAATTAAATTCCTGTTTAGGTAAATTTGGTGGCTAAACGTGAGGTATCGAAGACGAAATTAAGTCACCAAACTTGCCTGCACACTGCGCCGCGCGAGAATTTACACAATAACAATATTTCTGTTACGACTCGCGCATAATTTACACAATAAAAACGCACCTGAAGTTCAATAGATCATTCCGGTATCTTTCGGTTAGGAAGTGTTTCCAGAAGATAAAAGGTCGTCCAGCGGATTACACATTATTTGAAGCACTATACATGCTCATAAACAATAAATATGTAAGAAAAGATGAACAGTCTTATCATGATTGAGTGAAACTCCTCCAGTTGGACTATTCATCTTTTTTGCTTTCACCTAAACAGGAATTACTTCTTCACGCCCCGCGTATCACGGTTTGCGATTCTCAGCCGGTTCAGATGAACGGCTTTTTCTTTGATCATGATAATCTGTTCTTCTTCTCCCGTCAACTGCCATACTGCCGTAAGCAATTCGCCATCGGTCATGCGCATGCCGCGCACACCGACCGCTCCTTTTTTCTTCTCCGGGATATCTTCTGTGGCAAAACGCAGGAAATAGTTTTTCTGTGACTGAAGTACCATTGTAGACTCCGGCTCCGCCACTGCCAGATACAGAATCTTATCGTTTTCCTGCAGTTTTGTGGCTGCAGTGGTTCTCTTTGATACGTCAAATTCGCTGCCGGATACCACTTTACACATAGACTGTTCTGTCACAAACAGCAGTTTTTTATCCATGATATGCTCCAGAGCCATGACAGAGATAATGTTCTCACTGCTGCTGTCATAATTACTGATATTATCCACCGGAATTCCTTTATCACGAAATTTTCCATATGGAATATCAGCAACTTTTACCAGATGCATCTGACCATTATCCGTAAACAGACAGATTTTTCCGTCACTCATGCACGGAACAATCTGTTTATTCTCACTGTCTGCTGCTTCCTTGTTTCGCTCATATACAGAATTGTCCACAGTTTTCACATAACCGAAGCGATCCATCAACAATACAACCGGCACCGCTTCTGCCTCTTTTTCTTTGTATACAGCAACTTTTCCGTTTTCGATCACAGTCAGTCGTGGATGGGAAAATTCTTTTTTCAGTGCTTTCAGCTCTTTGATGATGACTTTTGCCATTGCCGCGCGGCTTCCAAGGATTTCCTGATACAGTGCAATGTTTTTCAGTGTCTCCTCATGTTCTGCCATCAGGGCTTCGATCTCCAGTCCGATCAGCTTGTACAGACGCATTTCCAAAATGGCAGTCGCCTGACGCTCGGAAAAATGAAGCATGGAAGCTGTCTTTTCGGAAAGTTTAGATTTGAATTTGATTCCTTCCGTCTCTCCGGTGATCAGGCATTTTTTCGCCTGTTTGATATTTTTGCTTCCGCGCAGGATTTCGATGATCAGATCAATGACATCACAGGCCTTGATCAGACCTTCCTGAATCTCACACTTGTCCTGTTCTTTTTTCAACAGTGTTGTATACTTGCGGGTTGCAAGCTCATACTGAAACTGTACGTTGTGACGGATCACGGACACCAGTCCCATGGTCTCCGGTTTGCCATTTGCTACGGCCAACATGTTTACGCCAAAAGTATCTTCCAGTCGTGTCTTCTTATATAAAAGGTTGCACAAGTTCTGCGCATCGGCTCCTTTTTTCAGATCAATGACGATACGGATACCTGCCTTGGAAGACTGGTTGGAAATATCCACAATATCGGATGTTTTTTTCGTCTCAACCAGACTGTATACATCATTCAGGAATTTACCGATATTTGCGCCGATCATGGTGTATGGGATCTCGGTAATAACGATACGCTCTTTTCCGCCTTTTATCGGCTCGATCTCTACTTTTCCACGCAGTTTGATTTTGCCGTTTCCGGATTCATAAATAGAAACCAGTTCGTCTTTGTTGATGACGATTCCGCCTGTCGGGAAATCCGGTCCCGGAATGTACTCCATCATTTCTTCTGTGGTGATATCCGGATTTTTCATATATGCGATCACGCCGTCAATGATTTCACCCAGATTGTGCGGCGGAATGCTGGTCGCCATACCTACCGCAATGCCCTCTGCACCGTTGATCAGAATGTTTGGCACTTTTACCGGAAGTACGGAAGGTTCCTTCTCTGTCGCATCAAAGTTCGGGATAAAATCTACCACATCTTTGTCTAAATCTGCCAGATACGCCTGCTGCGTGATTTTCTGCAGACGTGCCTCGGTATAACGCATTGCTGCGGCGCCATCACCTTCGATGGAGCCAAAGTTTCCGTGTCCATCCACCAACGGCATACCATATTTGAAGTCCTGCGCCATAACGACCAGGGCTCCATAAATAGAACTGTCACCATGCGGATGATATTTACCCATGGTATCGCCGACTATACGCGCACACTTACGATACGGGCGGTCATAGCGGATGCCCAGCTCGTGCATATCATACAGCGTTCTGCGCTGTACCGGCTTTAATCCGTCCCGCACATCCGGCAGGGCACGGGCAATAATAACACTCATTGCATAGTCAATATATGATTTTTGCATGATCTCCGAATACTCAGTCCTGATAATCTGCTCTCTGTTTTCTGCCATGTTTTTCTCCTACAATCATCATTCAGGGTTCGCCTGCGAATCCTGATCCAAATCAGAAGATACTTATTTTTCTGATCTGGACTTTTTATTCTTTTCATTTATCGGATATTTGTAAAATCTGCTTCCATTATTATCAGATATCAATTCTACATTGCTTACTTGCAATTTCGTCACTTCATTTATTAGATATCTAATTCTGCATCGTTAGCATGCTCATAAATAAATGCTTTTCGTGGCGGTACATCCGTCCCCATCAGCATTTCTGTCACATCCGATGCCATACGTCCATCCTCAATCTCTACTTTTTTCAGCATACGTGTCTCCGGATCCAGCGTTGTCTCCCAGAGCTGTTCTGCATCCATCTCGCCCAGACCTTTGTAACGCTGCAATGTGAAACTTCCGGTGTGCGTCTTGCGGTAACGCTCCAGTGCCGCATCATCATAAAGATATTCTTCTTTTCCCTTTGACGGAATCACTTTATAAAGTGGCGGCATCGCAATGTATACATGCCCCTCAAAAATCAGTTCCGGCATAAAGCGATAGAACAGGGTCAGAAGCAATGTGGAAATATGCGCACCATCCACGTCGGCATCTGCCATAATAACGATCTTGTCATAACGCAATTTGGAAATATCGAAATCGTTGCCGTATCCCTCGGAAAAACCGCATCCAAACGCATTGATCATGGTCTTGATCTCCGCATTGGCCAGCACTTTATCAATACTTGCTTTCTCAACATTCAAAATTTTTCCACGGATTGGAAGAATCGCCTGGAAATTACGATCGCGGGCAGTCTTTGCGGAACCACCGGCAGAATCTCCCTCGACGATGAAAATCTCACATTTGGAAGCATCCCTGCTCTCACAGTTTGCCAGTTTTCCGTTGGAATCAAAAGAAAATTTCTGCTTTGTCAGCAAGTTTGTCTTTGCCTTTTCTTCTGTCTTACGGATTTTTGCCGCTTTCTCCGCGCAGGATAATACTATTTTCAGTGTCTCCAGATTTTTGTCAAAAAACAGCTGAATCTCGTCACCGGTTACCTTCGCCGTAATACGGGAGGCATCCTGATTGTCCAGTTTTGTCTTGGTCTGTCCCTCAAAACGCGGATCCGGATGTTTGATGGAAATGACCGCCGTCATACCGTTACGCACATCTGCACCGGTGAAATTTGCATCCTTTTCCTTCAAAATTCCAAGTTGGCGGGCATATTGATTCATAACGGTTGTAAAAATCGTCTTGAAACCGGTAATATGCGTGCCGCCCTCTGCATTGTAAATATTGTTGCAGAATCCCATGATATTCTCATGAAATTCATTCGTATACTGAAAAGCCGCCTCTACGGTAATACCTTCGCTCTCACCCTTGAAATAAACCACATCATGAAGCACTTCCGCCTTTTTGTTCAGATCGCGGACAAAGCCGATGATTCCTTCCTCTTCATGATACACGATATGCTCCGGTTCTTCTCCGCGAAGATCCTCATATATAATTGTCAGCTTTGGATTCAGATAAGCTGTCTCATGCAGACGGCTTTTTACCTCATCCTCCTTAAACCGTGTTTTTTCAAAAATCTCCGGATCCGGAAGAAAATTGATTTTTGTTCCTGTTTTTTTTGTTTTTCCAATAATCGGTAATAAACCATCTACCAGTGGCTCCACTGCCACACCACGCTCATATCTGTCATGGTGAATTGCTCCGTCTCTGCTGATCTGCACATCCAGATAGGTA
>NZ_JRFU01000075.1 GCF_003122485.1 Eubacterium ramulus | reverse complement strand
AAAAACCCTTGAAGAGTACGAGGTAGATAGGGCAGAGGTGGAAGTGTGGCAACACATGGAGCTGACTGTTACTAATCGTTTGAGGGCTTGACCAAAAGGTTGAAATGATTCGGATTCTGTATGAAGTTTTGAAGGTATGTAATATAAATAAATCAAAGGGGATGTTCCTTTTCGGGAGCGTCCCCTTTGATTTTTTATCGTAATGTGAATTTGAAACAAGTAGAAAGTACGTGATTGATATCAGATATGAAGATGCAAAAAGAAATTTTATAGGATAAACAGAAAAACAGCAGCCTTTCGACTGCTGTCCTTCACATAGGGAGATTGAGTTATGAAAATGTTTATCAAAAATAAAGTAGATTTCCTTTTGACAAGTATTATAATATACAATAAATATGAGCAAAATATGTCAAAATTATAAAAGAAGAAGAATTAATTATAAAAGAATCATGTTAAAATTATAAATAAAAAATAAAGAGGAATAAAAAATGGAATTATCAGAAGGAAGACCTTTGGATACAGAAGGTCGCCTGGAAAAAGAAGTACGAGTTTATGATTTACTGGATCAACTAGGGATTACCTATTGGAGAACAGATCATGAAGCAGCGGGAACAATGGAAGATTGTAATGAAATTGACCGGATTTTAGATGTACTGATTTGCAAAAATCTGTTTTTGTGCAATCGCCAGAAGACAAAGTTTTATATGTTGATGATGCCAGGGGACAAACCATTCAAAACAAAAGAATTATCGGCACAGATCCACAGCGCCAGACTTTCTTTTGCACCGGAAGAATATATGGAGGAGTATCTGGATATCACTCCGGGTTCCGTAAGTATTATGGGATTGATGAACGATACAGACAATCAGGTACAGCTGTTAGTGGATGAAGATGTATTACAGGGAGAGTTTCTTGGCTGCCATCCATGCATCAATACTTCCAGTTTAAAACTTCGCACAAAGGATGTGTTTGAAAAATTCTTACCGGCGGTACATCATGAATATATGGTAGTTCGTCTGGGACAGGAAGAGGAGAAGTAAGAATGAATCAGTATATGAAAGGTGTCTTATGTACGATCATTGGTGGTGCGTGCTGGGGCATTTCCGGAACCTGCGGCGAATATTTGTGTACCTATCGTGGGATGGACACCAGAGTTCTGACAGATATGCGACTGCTTGGTGCCGGAATCATTCTGTGTATTTTTCTTGCATGTAGAGAGCGGAAAAAATTGCAGGAGTTTTTGCATACACCAAAGGCGTTGATCCATTGTATTATATTTGGTGTATGTGGACTTATGTTTACACAGTTTGCATATCTGACTGCCATTTCCAAGACAAATGCCGGCACGGCTACCGTATTGCAGTATCTGTCTGCAATTATCGTGCTGCTGGTTGTATGTGTGAAAAATCGAAAATTACCGGTATTGCGGGAAAATATAGCAATTATATCCTGCCTGCTTGGAACGTTTCTGGTGGCAACTCATGGAAGTTTTACGTCCTTATATATATCGAAGGAAGGATTGCTTTGGGGCATGCTGGCAGCGTTGGCGGCGGCTCTCTACATATTAATACCGCAAAAATTACTGTCAGAGTGGGGCAGCATTCTTCCAGTTGGAATCGGAATGTTATCCGGCGGAATCGCATTTTTCATTCTGATGCGTGTGTGGAAGATTTCTGTACAGTTTGACCTGATCACCGCATTGATCACGGTGGTGATCGTTCTGGTGGGAACTGTTCTGGCATTTACCATGTTCCTGAAAGGAACTAATATGGTAGGACCTGCACGGGGAAATATGCTTGGCTGTGTGGAACCTTTGGTTGCAACT
This sequence comes from Eubacterium ramulus, assembly GCF_003122485.1. GTDB lineage: Bacteria > Bacillota > Clostridia > Lachnospirales > Lachnospiraceae > Eubacterium_I > Eubacterium_I ramulus_A. The sequence continues at coordinate 6,219 of NZ_JRFU01000075.1, read as the reverse complement.
ATTTGCTCCGCGGTTTTTCTGAAAACAGTATTCAAAGCAATGGATCTCATTGGATTTGCTTTTATTATAGCGACAGTGTTTATTCTGGCAAAAGCAGAGAAAACGAAAGCCTGAGAGAATATTATATAATTCCGTTGCCTTGTATGCACTCAATGTATTGTGATTTGAACTATGATTCTAAAACCAGGTAAAAATAAGTAGAAATAGATACAAAAGAAGGATTTCCTATCAAACATGTATAAAATACAGGCAAAAAAGAAAATAGTTACAAAAAAGTAATGTGCGGATTGTACAAAAACATTTGAAATAAAAATATAAGTTTGTGCACACTTACACCGATGAGTTTGCTATTATAATAACTGTAAAAACCCCCAATACATTATAAGTTTTTTGCTACCCCCATAGTAAAAAATACCTTCTCTTGAAAGAACAGCAGATCGACAGGCTGTTCTTTTTTTTGCATTTTATCTGGAAGTATGCAGAAAAATGAAGTGTTTATCTTGCTTTTTATGGGGATATATAGTATAACTGTTTGAGCATGGCAAAAATAATGAGTATAGGTTTGCTAAGATGTACAAAATAGATATAGATTTTTTGAATGAGGTGCATCTTACAGCAGGAATACAGAGGATATTCTTGAATACAAAGTGATACAGAGGGAGCATTATGTTTCAAAAGGGTAAAAAGAGCAGTCCGCTGACTGGTGGACTGAGCATTATGATTGTTGGGTGTGGAAAAGTTGGTAAGACACTGGTAGAGCGTCTGAGCAAAGAAGGACATGACATTTCAGTTGTGGACAAGAGTGCGGCGCGTCTGCAGAGTGTTACAAATATGTATGATGTATTTGGTGTCGTTGGAAATGGCGCAAGTTTTACCGTATTAAAAGAAGCGGGAATTGAGCACACGGACATCCTGATCGCGGTGACAGATTCCGATGAGCTGAATCTGCTTTGCTGTCTGGTAGCAAAGCGATCCGGAAACTGTGATGTTATCGCCAGAGTGCGTACGCCGGATTACAGTGAAGAAAAAACGTACCTGAAGGAAAAATTAGGACTGGCAATGATGATCAATCCGGAGCAGGAGGCAGCAAATGCGATCTCACGTATTTTATATATGCCGACAGCGTTGGATGTGGCGCCTTTTGCCAGAGGACATGTGGAAATGGTTCGTATCAAACTTCCGGAAGGAAACGTGCTGACCGGAAAACGGATCGCGGATCTTGGTTCAGAACTTTCCGGAGCGGTACTGATCTGTGCGGTAGAGCGAAGCGGAGAAGTCTATATCCCGGGTGGTAATTTTGAACTGGCAGCCGGTGATGTCATCAGTTTTATTGCGCCAGTGCGGGATGGAAGAAAATTCCTGAAAAGAAACGGTTTCCATACTCATCAGGTAAAAAGCTGTATCATCGTTGGCGGTGGACGTGCGGCATATTATCTGGGAAAACGTCTGATCGAACTTGGTATTTCGGTGCAGATCGTTGAAAATAAAAAGGAACGCTGTGAGGAACTGAGTATCTTGCTTCCACAGGCAATCGTGGTAAATGGTGACGGCACCAGTGAAGAACTGTTAAATGAGATTGGAATCACGACGACAGAGTCTTTGGTTCCGCTGACCGGAATCGATGAAGAAAATATTATGCTGACCTTGTATGCAAAAGAAGTTTCCGATGCAAAGGTTGTTACAAAAATCAATCGTATCACCTATACAGGTGTCATTGACCAGCTGGATCTGGGCAGTGTGGTATACCCGAAGTATATTACTTCAGAAGCGATCATTGCTTTTGTACGATCAAAGACCGCAACAATGAATAATAATATAGAAACAATGATTCATCTGTTTGATGAACGTGTAGAAGCAATTGAGTTTGTTGTCGGGGATCAGTCTCCGGTGGTAAATGTTCCACTGGCAGATCTGAAACTGAAATCAAACCTTCTGGTGGCATGTATCAATCACCGTGGAAAAGTCCTGATCCCGGATGGTAATGACGTGATTCAGGGCGGAGATACGGTGATTATTGTTACGACAAATACCGGTTTTCATGATATTGAGGATATTTTACGGTAGATGGAGGGGGCATAGATGAATAAATCAATGATTGCCTATATTTTAGGCTGGATTTTGAAGCTGGAAGGGCTGTTTATGCTTATCCCGATTCTGGTAGCCATCATTTACCGGGAACATAATGGAATCTGGTTCGTAGTAGTTGCTGCCTGCAGTCTTGCGTTGGGAACGTTGATCACACACAGAAAACCGGAAAGCAATGTATTTTATATGCGGGAAGGCTGTATTGCAACAGCGCTGAGCTGGATGATCATGAGCGTAGTGGGATGTCTGCCGTTTTTCTTAAGCGGGGAGATCCCTTCCTTTACGGATGCTTTATTTGAGACGGTATCCGGTTTTACCACCACAGGATCTACGATTTTAAGTGATGTGGAAGCATTGTCTTATTGCATGCTGTTCTGGCGTAGTTTTACGCATTGGATTGGCGGTATGGGCGTACTTGTATTTTTGCTGGCAGTCATCCAGATGACCAGTGGTTCCAATATGAATCTGCTTCGTGCGGAGAGTCCGGGACCGTCTGTGGGAAAACTGGTGCCGCGTATGATGCACACGGCCCGTATTTTGTATGTCATTTATATGGGATTGACGGTAATTTTGTTTATTTTACTGCTTTGTGGAAATATGTCTGTGTTTGAATCGCTGACAACGGCATTTTCTACGGCGGGAACCGGAGGCTTCGGCATTCGGAATGACAGTCTGGCAAGCTGCTCACCGTATATTCAGTGGGTGGTTACGGTATTTATGATTTTATTTGGTGTGAATTTTAATGCCTTTTATCTGATCCTTTTGCGTAACTGGAAACAGCTTCGCCATATGGATGAGGTATGGTGGTACTTTGGCATTATCGGAGCTGCCATTCTGATCATTATGACAAATACCTATGGATGGGCTGACAATATTCTGGAAAACCTGCGAAATACGTCATTCCAGGTGGGCTCTATTATAACGACTACCGGATTTATGACGGTGGATTTTGACCAGTGGCCATCCCTGTCGCGCTATGTATTGCTGTTTTTGATGATGATCGGAGCCTGCGCGGGAAGTACTGGTGGCGGAATGAAGGTCAGTCGTTTTCTTCTGTCCGTCAAATCAGCACTGAGAGAATTGAATTCCTATCTGTTCCCGAAGAGTGTAAAAAAGATCAAGATGGATGGAAAAACAGTAGATGAGGAAGCCATTCGCGGTATTAATGTGTATTTTACCGCATATATTCTGTTGGTTGTTCTGTCTGTATTTTTGATCTGTATCAACGGCATGGACATTGAGAGTGCGTTTTCGTCTGTTCTGGGTACCTTTAACAACATCGGACCGGGACTTGGAAAATTTGGACCGACCTGTAATTTTGGCTGGGTATCTACATTCAGCAAATATGTTTATATTTTTGATATGCTGGCCGGAAGACTGGAATTGTTCCCGGTATTGATCCTTTTGTATCCACCAAGCTGGCGTGGTCTGTTAAAACGCAGCATGAAGCGCAAAAAGAACAAAAGAGCGACGACCATCTGATGAATTTTGAACTATGATATGAGTTTTTTCGTGGATATTCTTGCTGATTTTTGAATAAATTTTAAGAATTTCTGAAACCTATTTACATAGGAAGAAAAACTTGGTACAACTATTATAAAAGTAGTACAAGATTCGATCAGGAGGAGGAGCAGATGGTTTTCTCAAAGTTAATTTATACATTTTTGGTGTCAATGATACCGGCGGTGGAAGTAAAAGGGGCAATTCCTTTTGGGATGGCGTTACAGCTTGCTCCGTGGCAGGCATATCTGATGGCATTATCTGGCAGTTTTTTTGTCGTATGTTTTCTGGCATTTTTTACACATTGGTTTTATGTGGAATGCAAAAAGCATGGATTTCTGAAACAATTTATCGGCTGGATCGATAAAATGGTTTTGAAAAATAAGGATAAGATCCACAAGTATGGTCCGCTGGCAATTTTTGCATACGTGGCAGTACCAATTCCGGGAACCGGAACATGGACCGGAAGCATTATTGCCGGTGTATTGAATATGAAGCCACAGGTTACAATCCTGTGTGTAATGTGTGGAAATGCAGTTGCAGGTATGATCATGACGCTGGCAAGTGCCGGTGTGATCAGCATGATTTCAAAGTTATAAGGTACAGTTCGTTTATTATAGGTATTCAGATATCAATCATGCTTGCATAGGGAGATATGTGGATGCACAAGGCTAAATGAACGGTAATCAATATAAAACTGGTATGTATGCAACAGTAAAAACTGGCTCTTGAAAAAGGTCAGTTTTTTTGTTACTTTATAAAAAATTATTTTGCAGAATAATATGGAGATAAATCAGGATTTATGACAGAATCACATAACAATCAGAAAAAAATTGCTGTGGTAAATGATTTTTCCGGATTTGGGCGCTGTTCTATTGCAGTTGCGCTTCCGATCATCTCGGCAATGAAAATACAATGCTGTCCGGTACCGACTTCGATTTTTTCTAATCACACGGGATTCGACAGTTATTTTTTTGAGGATTATACTGACCGTATGAAGCCTTATATTGCAGAATGGCGTAAGTTAGGGCTGCATTTTGACGGGATCTGCACCGGATTCTTGGGATCGGTGGAACAGATCAGTATCGTCAGCGAATTTTTGCGGGAGTTTGGAAAAAATGAGGATGGTGGGAAAAAGACAATCGTACTTATTGATCCGGTAATGGGAGATTACGGCAAACTTTATCCGACTTACACGATGGAGATGTGTCTGGAGATGAAGAAACTGGTCCAGTATGCGGATATTCTGACGCCGAATCTGACAGAAGCCTGTATTCTGACCGATACGCCGTACAGGGAACACTGGCGTGTGGCAGAGATTGAGAAAATGGCGGAAACGTTAAGTCAGATGGGACCGGAAAAGGTCGTAGTTACCGGTATTCCACAGCACAGCTTTGTGGCAAATCTCTGTTACGAAAAAGGACAGGGGTGCAAGGTGATGCGTACCCATAAGATTGGCACTTCGAGATCTGGCACCGGTGATATTTTTGCGTCAATTCTGGCAGCAGATGCCGTGAACGGGGTTGCTTTTGAAGAATCTGTAAAGAAAGCTTCCAACTTTATCAAAAAATGCATTTTAAGTTCCATCGAGAGGAATATCCCACTGACAGATGGTGTCTGTTTTGAGGATCATCTGGGAACGCTGGCGCGATAAAGCACAGAACAATCTTGATAGGATATCCGATAAGCGAAGTCATCGAAAGTAAGTGAAGCAAAACGTATCATTATACTGATATAAAAAAGAGTGGATTATAAGTGGATTATAAATAGAAAGAAGGAATGAAAAATGGAAATTTTATACAAAGTACATCATGGATTATACGTGAACCTGACCAATAAATGTCCGTGTGCCTGTACGTTCTGCCTGCGTCAGACTATGGATCATGTAGGCGAATCTCACAGTCTCTGGCTGGAGCGTGAGCCTTCTGCCGAGGAAGTTATTGCGGAATTCGCAAAGTTTGATATGAATGAGTTTGAAGAAGTTGTATTTTGTGGATTCGGTGAGCCGACAGAGGCATTGCCTGTATTGCTGAAAGTGGCAGCTTATGTCAAAGAGACATTCTCAAAACCAGTGCGTATCAATACGAATGGAATGGGAAATCTGATCTGGAACCGTGATATCACACCGGAATTTGAAGGCCTGATCGATACGGTATCCATCAGTCTCAATACACCGAATGCAGAGCGTTATCACGAACTTGTGCGCAGCAAATTCGGAGATCAGTCCTTTGATGCAATGATAGATTTTACAAAGAAGTGTACCAGACATGTACCTAAAGTTGTCATGACAACGGTAGAGACTACGATCACAAAAGAAGAAGAAGCGCAGTGCAGAAAAATCTGTGAGGAAATTGGTGCTGTTTACCGTATCCGTCCATGGGAAGATTAAAACATTAAAAAAACAAATATTTTTGAACAATAAATAATGAATAAGTAATGATACCGCCGGTCTGCCGACCGGCGGTGCTTTTTTCCTTGCAATTTAGCAGGAACTTTATTATAATTTAGATTGCCTGTTAATGGCAGTAATATTGATACATACACAGATTTATCTCAGTCGAGAAGACTCCCACTTTTGTAAGTGGTGAGTAATAACAAGTCTTTCTCAGTGGGAGTACAATCTCCGACTGAGAT